>DASRJN010000392.1:0-13316 GCA_035649455.1 Acidimicrobiales bacterium | reverse complement strand
CCGCGCTAGCTCCGTCTTGCCGACGCCGGTGGGACCGAGGAAGATGAACGAGCCGACCGGGCGCTTGGCGTCCTTGAGGCCCGCGCGCGAGCGGCGGATGGCACGCGACACCGCCTTGACGGCGTCGTCCTGGCCGATGATCCGTCCGTGCAGCGCCTCTTCCATCCGCGCGAGCTTCGCTGACTCTTTCTCCTCAAGCTTGCTCAGCGGAATGCCCGTCCAGCGCGAAACGATGAACTCGATGTCTTCTTCGCCGACCGACTGCGTGCCCTTGCCTTTGTTCTTCTCCCAGTCGCGCTTCATCTCCTCTTCACGCGCCCGGAGGACCTTTTCTTTTTCGCGCAAGGACGCGGCCTTCTCGAACTCCTGGGCTTCGAGGTACATGTCCTTTTCGCGAATGACGCGCTCGAGCTCCTTCTCGATCTCCTTCAGCTCCGCTGGCGGCGTGAGCGCCATCAGCCGCGTGCGTGAGGACGCCTCGTCGATCACGTCGATGGCCTTGTCCGGGAGCTGGCGATCCGTGATGTAGCGGTCAGCCAGCGTCACCGCGGCGTTGATCGCCTGCTCGGTG
Source organism: Acidimicrobiales bacterium (assembly GCA_035649455.1). Taxonomy (GTDB): domain Bacteria; phylum Actinomycetota; class Acidimicrobiia; order Acidimicrobiales; family VFJN01; genus ZC4RG19. The sequence continues at coordinate 12,745 of DASRJN010000392.1, read as the reverse complement.
ATCTTCACGCGATGGTGCGCCTCGTACTTGTGACGCAGCCCGCGGATGATCTCGATGGCCTCGGGGACCGATGGCGCCTTGACGATGACCGGCTGGAAGCGGCGCTCGAGGGCGCCATCCTTTTCGATGTACTTGCGGTACTCGTCGAGCGTGGTGGCGCCGATCGTCTGGATCTCGCCGCGCGAGAGGGCGGGCTTGAGCATGTTCGACGCATCGATGGCGCCTTCCGCGGCGCCGGCGCCGATCAGCGTGTGCAGCTCGTCGAGGAAGAGCACCACGTTCTCGGACTGGCGGATCTCCTTCATCACCGCCTTGAGCCGCTCCTCGAACTGGCCGCGGTACTTGGTGCCCGCGACGAGCGCGCCGAGATCGAGCTGGAGGAGCCGCTTGTTAGCGAGGACGTCGGGGACGTCGTGCGCGATGATCTTCTGGGCGAGCCCTTCGACGATCGCCGTCTTGCCGACGCCCGGCTCGCCGATGAGCACCGGATTGTTCTTGGTGCGGCGGCTGAGGATCTGCATCACGCGCTCGAGCTCTCGGCTACGGCCGATGACCGGATCGAGCTTCTTCTCGCGAGCGAGCTGGGTGAGGTTGCGGCCGAACTGGTCCAGGACCAGCGAGCCGGTCGGCTGGGTCTCGGTGGCGCTCCCGCCGGTGGCCGCTCCGGCCTTCTCGCCGGGAGGCCCGCCCGAGCCCTGGTAGCCGGACAGCAGCTGGATGACCTGCTGGCGGACCCGGGACAGGTCGGCACCCAGCTTGACCAGCACCTGAGCGGCCACGCCCTCGCCCTCGCGGATGAGGCCGAGGAGGATGTGCTCGGTGCCGATGTAGTTGTGGCCGAGCTGGAGCGCCTCCCGCAGGGAGAGCTCGAGGACCTTCTTGGCGCGGGGAGTGAACGGGATGTGCCCGGACGGCGACGAGCCACCCTGGCCGATGATCTCCTCAACCTGCTGGCGGACAGCCTCCAGGCTGATGCCCAGCGACTCCAACGCCTTGGCCGCGACACCCTCGCCCTCGTGGATGAGGCCGAGAAGGATGTGCTCGGTGCCGATGTAGTTGTGGTTGAGAAGCCGGGCTTCCTCTTGGGCCAACACGACGACCCGTCGTGCCCGGTCGGTGAACCGTTCGAACAAAATACTCCTCCCGCCGGTCGGGGGATCCGTGCAGCGAGTGTACAGCCCACCCCCTGCCAGCAACCCGTCTGCGTTTTCGGCGGCAGGGTTCGTAACCGGATCGCGCGCCTGCGAGCACCGCCAGTGGCAGCGGGCGGGTCAGGCGGCCCGGAGGTCGGCGACGGCCTGCCGGACCGCGTCTGCCGAGGTCCCGAGCACACTCAGAGTGTCGGCTGCAACGCCCTCAGCCTGCTCCGCCCGGCGCACGAAGCCGAGCAGCAAGTCGTCGGTGTCGATGCCGTGACGGCCGGCCGAAACCGCTTCCACCAGGGCCAACTCGACCATGTCCAGGCCACTGGCGGCCAGCGAGGGCGCGGACATCTCGGAGGCGGTGGTCTCGATGGGGGGCCCGGCCTGCTCGCGGGCCTGCTCCAGCGTGACCCCGACCGCGTTCAGGGCCTTGGCCCCGTTCCCTTCGGCTTCGGCGAGGATCCCGAGCAGCAGGTGCTGCTCCTCCGCCTGGGGCTGGCCGTGGCGGAGGCCCTCGACCTGGCCGAACAGGACCGCTCGCCAGGCCCCGGCGGTGAGCCGGCGCAGGACCGGCTGGGGCTCAGGCTCGGGCAGCCAGCCGGCGATCGGCTCCGGACCGAAGACCACGGGGCCCGCCGCGGCGCCGGCCCGGCCCGAGCCCGAGCGGGTGAGCGAGGCCCACATGCGGCGGGGGATGCCGGTGCGGGGCACCGGCGTCGAACCGCCCACCATCGTGTGCACCCGCGCCGCGATCGCCGGCAAGTTGGCCCCGAGGGCCACCATCACCTGGCAGGCCACGCCCTCACCCTCACGGATGAGGCCGAGCAGGACGTGCTCGGTGCCGATGTAGTTGTGGCCCATCTGGAGAGCCTCCCGCAGCGACAGCTCCAGCACCTTCTTGGCCCGGGGAGTGAACGGGATGTGCCCCGACGGCGCGGAGCCACCCTCGCCGATGATCTCGCGCACCTTGGCCCGGGACGGCTCCAACGCCACGCCCTCAGCCGTGAGCGCCTGGTACCCGACCCCGCTGCCCTCGGCCAGGAGGCCCAGCAGGATGTGCTCGGTGCCGATGTAGTCGTGCTGGAGAAGCCGGGCTTCCTGCTGGGCCAGAACGACCACCTTTCGGGCCCGGTTGGTGAAACGCTCGAACATGGCTCCCCTGCCCTCCCCTGGCGGTAGCGGGCTCGTGTCGAAGTTAGTTCGCCACCTCACCTAGCGTTTGGTCGTGGCTCCCCCCCATCCGCTCGTCGCCCAGCCCGGCATGCCCGCCCTGCGTGAGCGGGTCGAGAAGCGCCTGGCGGCGGCGGTGGAGTCCGACGACCCGGCCATGACCGAGATGGCCTCGCACCTGGTGCGGGCCGGGGGCAAGCGGCTGCGCCCGGTGCTCGCCGCCGTGGCCTCGACGGCGGGGGCGGGCCCGGCGACGGTCGCTGACGACGTCATCACCGGCGGCGTGGCCTGCGAGCTGGTGCACGTGGGGTCGCTGCACCACGACGACGTCATCGACGAGGCGGCCACCCGCCACCGGGTCGAGAGCGTCAACGCCCGCTGGGGCAACCTGCGGGCCATCCTCTCGGGCGACTTCCTGCTGGCTCGGGCCTCGGAGCTGGCGGCGTCGCTGGGGACCGAGGTGGCGGGGCTCCTGGCCGCCACCATCGGGCGGCTGTGCGAGGGCCAGGTGCGAGAGCTGCAGCTCGCCTACCAGGTCGAACGCCGCGTCATCGACTACGAGGCGTCCATCGAGGGCAAGACCGCCGCGCTGTTCGCCACCTCCTGCCGCATCGGGGGGATCGTGGCCGGCGCCCCCCGCCGCGGGGTCGATGCCCTCACCGAGTACGGCCGGAGCTACGGCCTCGCCTTCCAGGTGGTGGACGACATCCTCGACGTGGTGGCGACGGAGGAGGAGCTGGGCAAGCCCGCCGGCCACGACATGGCGGAGGGCGTCTACACGCTGCCGGTGCTCCACACCCTGGGCCAGGAGACCCGGGAGGCGGCCGAGCTGCGCTCGCTGCTCGGCGGCCCGTTGGAGCCCGGGGACCAGGCGCGGGCCCTGGCGCTGGTGCGGGCGGGTGATGGCGTCGACGCCGCCGTCACGCGGGCCCGAAGCTACGTGGACGAGGCGGTGGCGGCGCTCGCGGTGCTGCCGCCCTCGGCCGGGGGCGACACGCTGGCCGCCGCGGCCCAACACCTGCTGGTGGGCCTGTGACGCTGATCCGCGAAGCGGGTCCCGGGGACGTCGAAGCCATCACCGAGCTCACCAACACGCTCATCGCCACCACCACCATCGAGTGGCGCGACGCCCCGTACGCGCTCGACGACCGCCACGCGTGGCTGGCCGCCAAGCGGGAGGCCGGCTTCCCGGTGCTGGTGGCCGTGGATGAGACCGAAGGCGGCGCGGTCGTGGGCTGGGCGGGGCTCGGCGACTTCCGCGACACGCAGCGCTGGCCCGGCTACCGGTTCACGGTCGAGCATTCGATCCATGTCCGCCGGGACCACTGGGGTCGGGGCACCGGTCGGGCGCTGCTCGACGCCCTGGCCGAGCGGGCTCGGGCGGCCGGCAAGCGGGTGATGGTGGCCGCCATCGACGGCGACAACGCGGACGCCATCCGCTTCCACGAGCGGGTCGGCTTCGTGGCGGTGGGCCGCCTGCCCGGCGTGGGCGAGAAGTTCGGCCGCCGCCTCGACCTGGTGCTGATGCAGCGGGACCTCGCCGCGGAACTCGGGTGACCGCGACTTGCGCCCGTCGGTAGCGTCCGGCCGATGCCGATCGTCCCCGACACCAAGGACTGGACCTGGGTGCTGGAGCGCCGCTGCCCCGAATGCGGGTTCGAGGCGGCCGCCGTGGCTCCCAACGAGGTGGGCGACCTGGTGCGAGCCAACGCCGCCGCCTGGCAGGAGGTGCTGGCCCGGCCCGCCCGCGAGGTAGCCCTTCGCCCCGCCGACGACCGCTGGTCGGCGCTGGAGTACGCCTGTCACGTCCGCGACGTACTGGTCCTCTATGACGAACGGCTCCAGCTCATGCTGACCGAGGACGACCCCGACTTCGCCAACTGGGACCAGGACGTCGCCGCGGTGGAGAACCGCTACGACGAGCAGGACCCGGCCCTGGTGGCGGCCGACATCGCCGCCGCCGCGGCCGTGATCGCCCAGCGGTTCGACGGCGTCCCCGAGAGCGCCTGGGGGCGCACGGGCAACCGCAGCGACGGCGCCCAGTTCACCATCGAGAGCTTCGCTCGCTACTTCGTGCACGATCCGATCCACCACCTGGACGATGTGGAGCAGGGCTTCGCGGCCATCGGCGCGGAGGCCGGCGATGGGTGACCTGGCGCTCGACACCCGGGTCGAGGAGCTGTACGAAGGCCGCTACCGGGCCCGGATCAGCCCCGACTGGAAGATCTGGGGGCCCAACGGGGGCTACGTCGCCTCCATCGCGCTGCGGGCGGTCGGCGCGACCGTGGGCCGGGCCCGGCCCGCCACCATCGTGGCCCAGTTCCTGGGCGTGGCCGACTACGACGCGGTCGAGGCCAGCGTCGAGATCCTCCGCACGGCCCGCTTCGCCACCGCGGCCCGGGTGGGACTGCGCCAGGGCGACCGACCCATCCTGGAGGCGCTGGTGTGGGGCGTCGATCCGGGCGACATGATGCTGGAGCACGACGTCGCCCCACCGCCCGAGGTGCCCGGCCCCGACGACGTGCCGTCCCGCGCCGATCGGATCGAGGCCCTGCCCGCGGGCGAGCCGGGCCCGCCCCACGTGCCGTTCTTCGACAACTTCGACCAGCACCCGCTGCAGTGGCGCGACAGCTGGCCCCCCGAGGGGCCCGAGGAGCCCCTGACCCGCCAGTGGCTGCGCTACCGGCCCACCGCCCGCTTCGACGACCCGTGGCTCGACGCCTGCCGCCTGCTCATCCCGGTCGACACCTTCGGCTGGCCCGCGGCCAGCCAGGCCCACGCCTGGATCGACCCGCCCGAGGCCGTGGCCGTGACCGTCGACCTCAAGGTGAGCTTCCACCGCCCCACGGCGGAGGAGTGGCTGCTGGTAGAGGCCGTGTCCCCCATCGCGACCGGCGGCCTGGCGACCGCCGACGCCCAGGTGTGGGATGGCGCCGGCCGGCTGGTGGCCTCGGGGTGCCAGACCATGCTCTGCCGCCCTGCCTTCTACGCTGGCGGGTGATGGCCGGCCCCCTCACCACCACCGTGCAGCCCGACCTCGACCGCCGGCTCGACGAGCGGACGGACGAGGACCTCGAGACGGGCAAGCCGCACGTGGCCCACATCGTCAAGACGGACCCGGGCGAATCGGCAGTGGCCAAGGTCACCGAGGCCCGCATCTACGGCTTCCCGGTCGAGGCGCTGTGCGGCGAGCGGTTCGTGCCCCAGCGCGACCCCAAGAAGGTGCCCGTCTGCCAGGCGTGCAAGGAGATCTACGAGCTGTACCGCGCGGCCAACGACGGCCTGCGGGAGACGCCCGACACCTGACCGCCGTGCACGTCCAGGTCCTGTTCGTCCTGTGGGACGGGGGCGGCAACGTCAACCCGGTCCTGGCCCTGGCCCGCCGCCTCGGCGGCCGCGGGATCGAGGTCGCGGGGTACGGGCCGCCGTCACTCGCCGGCCGGTTCGGGGCCGAGGGCGTGGCCTACGTGCCCCGGGAGGTCCCCGATGCCTGGGATCTGGGCGCCATGGCCCGCGACGTGCGGGACGCGTGCGAGCGCCTCGACGCCGCCCTGGTGGTGGTGGACTACATGCTGCCCGGGGCGCTGCTGGGAGCCGAGCTGGCCGGCCGGCCCCGGGTGGCGCTGGTCCACACGCTCTACGGCGGCCTGCTGGCCGGCGGCGTGCCCAACCCGATGGGCATGGCTGCCTCGGTCGAGGGCGTCAACGCCGTGCGGTCAGAGCACGGCCTCCCGCCGGTGGGCCGGCTGGCCGACCTGCTCGACGCGTGCGAGACCGTGCTGGTCACCTGCCCCGCCGAGCTCGACGAGCGCGAGGACGAGTGGGCACCCAACGTCCGGCACGGGGGCCCGGTCCTGGAAGGCGCGGGCCCCGACGCCAGCTGGCAGCCGCCCGCAGGAGACGGGCCGTTGGTGGTCGCGAGCATGGGCACCACGGCCATGGGCGAGGGCCCGGTGCTGGCCCGGCTGGTCGAGGCCCTGGCGGACGAGCCGGTGCGGGTCCTGGTGCTGCTGGGCGACCACCTGGACCGCGGGCGGCTGCCGCTGCCCGCCAACGCCACCGAGTCGGGCTACGTCCGCCACGCGGCGGTCCTGCCCCATGCCGCGCTGAGCGTGAACCACGCCGGCCTGGGCACCGTCCTGGCCGCGCTGGGTCACGGCGTGCCCCAGGTGTGCCTACCGCTGGGCCGGGAGCAGCCGGCCAACGCCCGGGCGGTCGAGCGGGTGGGTGCCGGTCGCATGCTGCCCGCGGACGCCGGCGCCGAGGCGATGCGGGAGGCGGTGCGTGAAGTGCTGGCCACCCCCGGCTACCGGGCCGCGGCGCAGCGCATGGCCGCGCTGATCCCGCCGCCCGGCACCCCCAGTGCGGCCGAGGCGGCCATAGTCGACCTGCTCAGCGGCTGAGCGGGGCGGGACCGCTCAGGTCGTGCCCGGGAGCCGCCGGGGCAGCCGTCCGGCGGCCACCACGCCCCCGAGGGCCACGGCCAGGGCGATGGCGAACGCGATGGTCAGCGACGAGGCGGTGGCCCAGCCCCGACCCTCGCCCAAGGCCACGAAAACGCCGCCCACGCCGGTGCCGAGGGCCACGCCCAGCACGTCGGTGAGCTGGAGCGACGCGCTGGCTGTACCCTCCTGGCCGGGGGCAGCCTCACCGAGCACGGTGGCGGAGATGGGCGCATAGCACAGGCCGATGCCCAGGCCCCCGACCGCCCAGGCCGCGACCAGCAGCCCGACCGGGACCGGTCCCAGTGCGAGCAGGGTCAGCGCGATACCCGCGGCCAGGATGGCGAAGCCCCGCCGCACCAGCCAGCGGGGGCCGCGAGCCACCACGACCCGGTCCTGCACCCAGGCACCGGCGGTCCACGCCAGCGTGGCACCGGTGAGGGCCAGGCCCGCCACCCATGTGGGTGCGCCATGGGCCTCGGTAGCCGCCAGCGACACGTATGCGTCGGTGCCGAAGAAGGCGAAGGTGAGGATGCCCCGGGTCGCCACCGCGGCCGGCAGCCCCGGGTGCAGCGACAGCGTGCCCTCGGGCACCAGGCGGACGAAGGCCCACGCCCCGAGCAGGCCGCCCACGACGACGAGAGCCGCGGCCAGCGCCAGTTGGTGGGCACCGAGGCCGCCGAGGACCAGCGCCGCCCCCGCCACCAGGACCGCGGCGTCCCGCGGCCGATCGTCGTCGGGCGGCGCGGCCCCGTCGTCCGCGTCGTCGGGCGGGCCGTCCGCCAGGGCGGGCAAGGCCAGGATGGCGGCCAGCGCCACCAGCGGCAGCAACGCCAGGAACACGACCCGCCACGACAGCCACCCCGCCAGCGCGCTGGCGGCCGCCGGGCCCAGCACGCCGGGGATCACCCAGGCGCTGGAGAACACCGCGAACACGCGGGGGCGGAGCGCCGCGGGGTAGGCGCGACCCACGGTGGTGTAGGCGACCGCGGGGATCACGCCCGCGCCCATGCCCTGGGCGACCCGTCCGGCCACCAGCATCGGCATCGACTGGGCCGCACCCCCCACCACCAAGCCGACCGAGAACAGGGCCAGGCCCACCGCGAACGGCAGCCGCGTGCCGCGCCGGTCCGCGGCCCGGCCCGCCATCACGATGCCGAGCAGGCTCCCCAGGAAGAAGCCGCTGAAGACCCAGCCGTACAGCCCCAGGCCACCGAGATCGTCCGCCACCACCGGCATCACCGTGGCGATGGCCAGCGACTCGAACGCCACCAGTGTGATCGTCAGCACCAGGGCGACGGTCAGGCGCCGCCGCTCCGGCGCCCACACACCGTCGTCGACGCTGGCGGCCTCTGCGGCGCGCTGCTCGAGGACCACATCCGACATGCTTGCGTGCCAACACGATGCACACCCCCGGGATTCCCTGACCGAGACTGGGGCCGTGAACGCCACCCTCATCCGCCCCCGAGGCGAGGACGCCCTGGTGCGCAGCCTGCTCACCGGCATCGCGGTGTTCCGCTGGCTGGCGTGGGTGTGGCTGGTGGTGGTGCTCGCCCTCAACCGGTCCCAGCTGTCCGACCCCGCGGCCCGCCCCGGCGTCGCACTGGTGCTGGCCGGCGTGGCACTGGTGGTGACCGCAGCCGACACCGCCCTGCTCAGCGTGAACCCGAGCCGGCTGCTCGCCCCCGCGGTGGTGGCATCGGAGGTGACGGTCGGATTCGCCCTGGCGGCAGCCGACGGCCTGGCCTACAACGGCATCTCCCATCCCCAGACCCTGTCCTCGGCCTGGCCGCTGGCCGGGGTGCTGACCGCCGGTGTCGCGCTGCGCTGGCGGGGCGGCGTGGCCGCGGGCGTCGTCATCGGGCTGGGCACCGGCCTGGGCGAGCTGCTGGAGCCCGGCCGCTGGACCAGCAGCGACACGATCAGCGTGGTCTCCAACATGGTGCTGTACGCCCTGGCCGGGCTGGTGGCCGGGTTCGTGGTCACCCGGCTCCGCGAGGCCGAGCGCCGCATCAGCCTGGCCCAGGCCCGCGAGGAGGTGGCCCGCACGCTGCACGACGGCGTGCTGCAGACCCTGGCGGTGGTCCAGCGCCGCACCCAGGACCCCGACATCGTGCGCCTGGCCCACGACCAGGAGCGCGAGCTGCGGGAGTTCCTCTACGGCACCCGGGGCGCGGTCGGGGGTGGCGGCGACCTCGGCACCCGGCTGCGGGCCGCAGCCGCCCGCTACGAGGACCGCTACGGCGCGACCGCCCGGGTGGTCCTCGCCCCCGACACGCCCGCGCTGCCCGCCCGGACGGTGGAGGCGCTGGCCGGGGCGGTGGGCGAGGCCCTCGCCAACGCGGGCAAGCACGGGGGCGCGACGTTGGTCACGGTGTACGCCGAGCCGCTCGACGGCGAGCTGTTCTGCTCGGTCAAGGACGACGGGGCCGGCTTCGACCCCGACGCGACCGACGAGGGCACCGGGCTGCGCCGCTCGGTCCGCGGCCGGATCGCCGAGGTCGGCGGCCGGGTCGAGATCGACGGCCGCCCCGGCCGGGGCACCGAGGTCCGCTGCTGGGTCCCGCTCTGACCGCCGCCGATCGCCCCTCCTCCCCGCCCCTCTGCGCCAGGCCAACCGAGCCGGCACGTCCCCCGCCGGACCGACCCGCACATAGGTAGCCTACCTATCCGAGTGGTGAGATAGGTAGGCTACCTATCCGGAGGGTGCTGGGGTGTCGACCTCTGCTCGGGAGCGGAGGCGACGTAACCTCGTCCCGATGAGCGAGCTCCGGGCCGTGCGGGTCGTGGTGGCGGACGACCATCCCATCTGGCGCTCGGGGCTGCGCGCCGACCTCGGGCCCAACTTCTTCGTGGTGGGCGAGGCGGGCGACGCCGACGTGGCCATCGAGCTGATCCGCTCGCTCACGCCCGACCTGGTCGTCTGCGACCTGCACATGCCGAACGGGGGCGGCCTCAAGGTCGCCCGGGCCTGCGGGGAGGATGTGCCCATCGTCATGCTCACGGTCAGCGAGCAGGAGCGGGACCTGCTCGACGCGGTGTCCGCCGGGGCCAACGGCTACCTGGTCAAGAGCACCCCACCCGAGGAGCTGCGCCACGAACTGTGGCGGGCGGCGAAGGGCGAGCCGGTGTTCTCGCCCGCCCTGGCCTCGCTCGTGCTGGGCGAGTTCCGGCGCATGGCCAAGGCCTCGGGCGCCGGCCAGCCGCTATCCGACCGCGAACGCGAGGTGCTCCAGTACGTGGCCCGCGGCCACACTTACCGCGAGATCGGCGAGCAGCTCTTCATCGCCGAGAAGACAGTCGAGAACCACGTTCGCAACATCCTGGGCAAGCTCCACCTCAACCGCCGCCAGGAGCTGGTCCGCTACGCCCTCGAGCACGGCATCGAGTGATGGTCCGCCCGGAGAACGACTGGCGGGCTGCGCTCGGGGAGGCTCGCGTGCTGGTCAGTGGGTTCGGCAGGTGGGGTGGCGGCCTCTACGACGTGACCGGCGGCGTGCCCGAGGCCCTCGACGACCTGCCGAGCTCGGGGCTGGCCTTGGGTGGCGGGCGGCTGTGGCGGCTGCTGCGTTCCCCGGGTGAGCAGACCTCGAGCTGCGAGCTGCTGGCCTACGACGCCCGCGGCGTGCGCTCCTACCTGCGCCTCGACGCCATCCGCGACCCCCACGACGTGGTGTGGTTCGACGGTGCCCCGCACGTCAGCGCCAGTTGGGACGACGCAGTGTGGCGGGTCGATCCTGGGGCCGACGAGCCCCGGATGGTCTGGCAGGGCTCGCCGGTCCCGGACGCCTGGCATGTGAACTCGCTGGTGGTGGTGGACGGAGCCCTCCACGTCTGCGCCTTCGGCCGCGGCGACCGCCACAAGCTGTGGAAGACCGACGCCGGCCGGCCCACCGGCTTCGTGCACGACCTGCGGGCGGGGCGGGATGTGCTCACCGGGCTCGCCCATCCCCACACCCCCCGCCGGCGGGGCGACCGCTGGTTCGTGTGCGAGTCGACCACGGGCAGCCTGACCGAGCTCGACACGCACGGCGAGGTGGTGCGCCGGGCGGCGGTGCGCCGTTTCACCCGGGGCCTCACCTTCGTCGGTCGCTGGGCCTTGGTGGGTGGCAATGCCCACCGCGAGCATGACGACGACCGGGCCGAGGTGGTGGTCGTGGACCTGGGCAGCTTCGCGGTGGTCGAGCGCATCCCCATGCCCTGCCTCGAGGTCTACGACATCCTGGTGGTGCCACCGGCCGTGGTGGGAGGAGCCGCCGCCGGCTTCGGCGCCAATGCCGCGCGGGCCGTGGAGCAGCACCGGTCCCCCGATCGCCCGCCGGATCGCCGCCCCGCGCCTCCCGAGACCGGTGTGCGCCTCGTGACCGAACGCACCGCGGCCACGCTGGCCGCCGCCGGCACGCCGCTGGACGCGGTCAGGGCCCGGGCCCTCGCGGTGCGGGGGACGCTGCCGGCGCGGCTGGTGGCGGGCGAGGTCACCCACGTGCCCGTCGAGGTGGTCAACCGCTCGGACGCCCCGCTGGCGTCGGTCCTGCCCCGGCCGGTCAAGGTCGGCGCCCGCTGGCGCCGAACCCGCGGCGACGACGCAGAGTTCATACAGAACCCGCTGGTTCCGCTGCCCCGCGTGCTGCCGCCCGGCATGCGCACGCCCCTGGACGTGCCGCTGGAGGTCCCGCCGGAGCCCGGGACCTACGAGGTCCGGGTAGCCCTGCGCCAGCCCGGGTTGGGCTGGCTCGGCGTGCGCCTCCAGGGCGAGGTCGTCGTGGTGGCGGGCGACTCAGTCGCGCTCGGGCCGGAGGGTGGGGAACAGCACGACATCGCGGATGCTCTGGGTGTCGGTGAGCAGCATGACGAGCCGGTCCATGCCGATGCCGAGCCCGCCGGTGGGCGGTAGCCCGTACTCCAGGGCACGCAGGTAGTCCTCGTCCACCACCATGGCCTCAGGGTCGCCGGCCGCCTTGACCAGGGCCTGGGCCTCGAACCGCCGGCGTTGCTCGTCGGGGTCGATCAGCTCGGAGAAGGCGTTGGCCAGCTCGCGCCCGGCCACCAGCGCCTCGAAGCGCTCGACCGTCTCGGGCACCTCGCGGTGGTCCCGCGCCAGCGGCGAGACCTCCTTCGGATAGTCCAGGACGAACACCGGGCCCCACAGCCCGGCCTCGGTCGTCTTCTCGTAGATCTCCAGCACCAGCTTGCCCGGGCCCCACCCCTCGTCGACCTCGACGCCATGGACAGTGGCTATGGCCGCCAGCTGCTCGACCGGCATCCGGACGTCGACGCGCACGCCGATGGCGTCTTCCACCAGGTCGACCAGCGTGGCCCGCCGCCAGGGCACGCCGAGGTCGAGCTCGCGGCCGTCGTAGCTGACCACGGTCGAGCCGGTGACCGCCTCGGCCAGGTATGCCACCAGGCTCTCGGTCAGGGACATCATGTCGCCGTAGTCGGCGTAAGCCTGGTACAGCTCCAGCATCGTGAACTCGGGGTTGTGGCGGGTCGACAGGCCCTCGTTGCGGAACACGCGGGCCAGCTCGTACACCCGCTCGAAACCGCCCACCACCAGCCGCTTCAGGTACAGCTCCGGCGCGATGCGCAGGTACAGCTCCATGTCGAGGGCGTTGTGGTGGGTCGTGAAGGGCCGGGCCAGCGCCCCGCCGGGGATGGGGTGGAAGACCGGAGTCTCGACCTCGACGAAGCCGCGCTCGTCCAGGAAGCGGCGGGTCAGCGTCATGATGCGGCTGCGGGCGGCGAACACGGCGCGGCTCGCGTCGTTGGCCCACAGGTCCGCGTAGCGCTGCCGGTAGCGCAGGTCCGTGTCGGTGATGCCGTGCCACTTGTCGCCGAAGCCCCGCCGAGCCTCGGCCAGCTGCTTCCAGCGCTCGACCCGCACCGACAGCTCCCCCTTGTTCGAGCGGACCACCTCGCCGCTGGCGACGATCCAGTCCCCGAGGTTGAGGCGGGTCAGGCCCCGGTAGTCCTCGGTGCCCTTGGTGGTGG
>DASRJN010000391.1:0-15595 GCA_035649455.1 Acidimicrobiales bacterium | reverse complement strand
CCCTTCATCACGAACCGCACCTGTTCGGTGAGGGTGATGTCGGTGGTGACGTCGCCGGGCACGCCGATCACGTCGGCCAGCAGCCCGGCCTCCAGCCGGCCGCGGTCGTCGACGTCGATGAGGTCGGCCGCCACGGTGGTGGCGGCGCGGATGGCCCCGACCGGGGTCATGCCCCGGTCGACGAGGGCGATGAGCTCCTTGGCGTTGCGGCCGTGGGGGATGGCGGGAGCGTCGGTGCCGCAGGCCACCTTCACGCCCAGCTCGATGGCCCGGCTGATGGTGGCCTTGGCCCGGGGGAACACCTCGGCCGCCTTGGCCTGCAGCTCCGGGGCGGCGTGGGACACGTCCATGCCATCGGCCAGGTAGGTGGTGGCCACCAGGAACGTGCCGCGCTCGACCATGAGCCGCAGTGTGTCCTCGCTGGCGAGGGAGCAGTGCTCGATGCAGTCGATGCCGGCCTCGATGGCGGCTCGGATGCCGTCGTCGCCGTGGGCGTGGGCGGCGACCCGCAGCCCGGCGCGGTGGGCCTCGTCCACGATGGTCCGCAGCTCCTCGTCGGAGTACTGCTGGGCCCCGGCCGGGCCGGTGTGGGACATCACCCCGCCCGAGGCGCACACCTTGATCAGCTGGGCGCCGTGCTTGATCTGGTAGCGCACGGCCTTGCGGACCTCGGCGACCCCGTCGGCGATGCCCTCCTCCACGGTCAGCGGCATGATGTGCGGCGCGAGGGCCTGGAACATGGTGGGATCGAGGTGGCCGCCGGTGGGCGAGATGGCGTGGCCCGCGGGCACCACCCGCGGCCCGTCGATCCAGCCGAGGTCGATCGCCTTGCGCAACGCCACGTCGAGCAGCAGCCCGCCGGTCTGCACGAACAGGCCGAGGTTGCGCACGGTCGTGAACCCGGACCGCAGGGTCCGCCGGGCGTTGGCCACCGCCCGCAGGGTCCGTACCGCGGGATCGTCCTGCACCGGGTTGAGCGGGCTGGTGTGGTCGGGCCCACCCAGCAGCAGGTTGACCTCCATGTCCATCAGCCCCGGCAGCAGCGTCAGGTCGCCCAGGTCGACGACCTGCGCTTCGGCGGGCACCGCCGACGGGCCGACCTCGGCGATGCGCTCACCCTCGATCAGCAGGTCGCCGGGCTCGATCAGCTCGCCCTTGACCACATCCAGCAGGCGCGCCGCCCGCAGGTGGATCGGCCGGTCCGGCAGGCGTCGAGGCATCGGCGTTGACCTTCCTGGGGGCGGTGCGGTGCGAAGAGGATTTCCGCACAACGAGAGCCTTGTTATCGTAGCGCTCGATGGCCGGCTACGACATCGTCGACTACTTCACGGACCCGTCGCTCGTCGAGGATCCGTTGCCGTACTTCGAGCACCTGCGGGCCCTCGGCCCGGTGACCAGGCTGCCGCACCACGGCGTGGTGGCGGTGACCGGCTACGAGGAGGCGTCGGAGCTGTGGCGCCGTCCGGAGGCATTCTCGTCGTGCATCTCGGTGACCGGGCCGTTCCCCGGGATCCCGGAGGCAGTCGAGGGCGACGACGCCAACGACGTCATCGAGCGCCACCGCGCCGGCCTGCCCATGGGTGAGTACCTGATCACACAGGATCCGCCCACCCACGACGCGCTGCGGGGGCTGCTCATGCGGCTGCTCACGCCGCGCCGGCTGCAGGAGAGCGAGGACGCCATCGTGCGCCTGGCCGACCGCCAGCTCGACCGCGTGCTCGACCGGCCGAGCTTCGAGGTGCAGGGGGAGTTCGCCCAGCCCTACGCCCTCCTCGTCATCGCCGAGCTTCTGGGCGTCCCCGAGGACGAGCACCCGACGTTCACGCACCAGCTCGGGGAGCGCGACCCGCTGGCCTTCCTGTCCGACACCTTCAGCGCCTACGTCGAGGACCGGCGGCGGGCGCCCCGCGACGACGTGCTGACCAGCCTGGCCACTGCCACCTACCCGGACGGGACCGTGCCCGAGGTCCTCGACGTGGTCCGCACCGCGACCTTCCTGTTCGCGGCAGGGCAGGACACCACCGCCCGCCTGATCACGGCCGCCCTCCGCATCCTGGGCGACGACCACGCCCTCCAGGACCGGCTGCGCGCCGAGCCCGAACGCATCCCCGACTTCGTCGAGGAGGTGCTGCGGCTGGACGGCCCGGTCAAGACCGTGTCCCGGCTGGCCCGGGTCACCACCTCGCTGGGCGGGGTGGACATCCCGGCCGGGACGACGGTCGCGGTGTTCCCCCACGCCGCCAACCGCGACCCCGAGCGCTTCGAGGCGCCCGGCGAGCTCCGGCTCGACCGGCCCAACGCCAAGGAGCACTTGGCCTTCGGACGAGGCATCCACGCCTGCCCGGGCGGGCCTCTCGCCCGGGTCGAGGCCCGCATCGCCCTGGAACGGCTGCTCGCCCGCACGTCGAGCATCGACATCTCCGAGGCGGAGCACGGCCCGCCGGGCGCTCGGCGCTACCGCTACGTGCCCACCTACATCCTGCGGGGCATCACGGCCCTGCACCTGGAGGTCACGCTTTGAGCGGTGACTCTCCTCGGATCCCGCCGCTGGCCCTGGGAGACTGGCCGCCGGAGATGCGGGACGCGCTCGCCGCCCTGCGCCCGCCCGAGCCCCGCCATCCGCTCCCCGAGCGGGGTGGTGACCGGCCCAAGGGCCTGAACGTGCTCGGCACCCTGGCCCACCACCCGGCGCTCACCCGGGCGTACCACACGTTCAGCGGCCACGTGCTGTTCGCCACCGCGCTGTCGCCGCGCCAGCGCGAGCTGCTGGTGCTGCGGGTGGCCGCAGTCCGGGACTGCCGCTACGAGTGGCTCCAGCACGTGGTGCTGGCGGGAGACGCGGGCCTGGACGGCGACGAGATCGCGCGCGTCGCCGCCGGTCCCGACGCCCCGGGCTGGTCGCCGCTCGACCGGGCGATGGTGGCGGCGGTCGACGAGCTGCTGGCCGAGGCCCGCATCGCCGACGAGACCTGGGCGGTGCTGGCCGCGGAGCTGGACCGCCCGCAGCTGATGGACCTCGTGTTCACGGTGGGCGCCTACGACGTGCTGGCCATGGCCATGCTGTCGTTCGGGATCCAGCTGGACGAGGACCTCCGCAACCGCGCTTAGCCCGTCGTAAGTATTTGCCTCTCCGATCCGGAGAATATAGTTTCCGGGCATGTGGCACGAGGAACGCCTGCTCGTCGGCGGCGAGCTCGTCCCCGCCGAGGGGAACCGGACGTACCCGACCATCGACCCGAGCACGGGCGAGACGCTGGGCGAGGCGGCCGACGCCTCGGTCGGTGACGCCCGCGGCGCGGTCGAGAGCGCCCGCCGGGCGTTCGACACCACCGGCTGGGCGACGGATCACGCCTTCCGGGCGACCTGCCTGCGCCAGCTGCGGGACGGCCTCGTCGCCAACCAGGAGGACCTGCGGGCGCTGCTGATCGCCGACACCGGGCTGCCCCACATGCTCACCCAGGGTCCCGGGCTCGACACCCCCATCGAGATCGTGGGCTGGTACGCCGACCTGCTCGACCGCTTCGAGTTCCGCGAGGACCTGGGCGTGGCCGAGGTGCGGGGCGGGCTG
Organism: Acidimicrobiales bacterium; assembly: GCA_035649455.1. Classification (GTDB taxonomy): domain Bacteria; phylum Actinomycetota; class Acidimicrobiia; order Acidimicrobiales; family VFJN01; genus ZC4RG19. Next base: position 12,027 of record DASRJN010000391.1, on the reverse strand, counting down.
CACAGCCGCTGGGTCGAGAAGGAGCCGGTCGGCGTCGTCGCCGCCATCGTGCCCTACAACTACCCGGTCCAGATCACGCTGGCGAAGCTGGTCCCGGCCCTCGCGGCGGGCTGCACCGTGGTGGTGAAGTCGCCGCCGCAGACGCCGTGGATCTCCGCCGCGCTGGGCAAGGTGGTGGCCGAGCACACCGACATACCGCCCGGGGTCGTGAACTTCCTCACCTCGTCCTCGGGCGAGGTGGGCGAGGTGCTGGTCACCGACCCGGACGTCGACATGGTCAGCTTCACCGGCTCCACCGCCACCGGCCGCCGGATCATGGCCGCCGCCAGCGACACGGTGAAGAAGACGTTCCTCGAGCTGGGGGGCAAGTCGGCGTTCGTCGTCATGGACGACGCCGACCTGGGGCTGGCGGCCATGTTCTCCGGCTTCACCATCTGCTCGCACGCGGGCCAGGGCTGCGCCATCACCAGCCGCCTGCTGGTGCCCGAGGCGAAGCTGGACGAGGCCGTCGAGCTGGTGGCCGGCACCATGGCCGGCGTCCCCTACGGCGACCCCGACGACCCCGGCACGATGATGGGGCCGCTCATCAGCGAGGCCCAGCGGGACCGCGTCGACGGCTACGTGCAGGCGGCGGTGTCCGAGGGCGCCACCGTGGTCACCGGGGGCAAGCGCCCCGATCGTCCCGGCTTCTTCTACGAGCCCACGCTGCTGGCCGGCGTCGACCCGAACGCCACCGTCGCCCAGGAAGAGGTGTTCGGCCCGGTCCTGGTGGTGCACGGCTACCGGGACGACGACGACGCCGTGGCCATCGCCAACAACTCCATCTTCGGGCTCTCCGGTGCGGTGTTCGGCAACGACGCCGAGCGCGCCACCGCGGTCGCCCGCCGCATTCGGGCCGGGACCATCAGCGTCAACGGCGGCATGTACTACGGGCCCGACGCGCCCTTCGGCGGCTACAAGCAGTCGGGCATCGGCCGCGAGATGGGCGTGCCCGGCCTGCAGGAGTACCTCGAGCTCAAGACGATCGCCCGGCCGGCGGACTGATCCCGCCGGCCGGGCATCGCCCTCAGCCGAGGTCGGCTTCGCCCGCGGCCTCGATGAAGGCGTCGGCGTCGGCCCGCAGCAGGAACCCGGCCTCCACCGCGGCGTCGGCCGACTCGGTCACCGCGGCCACGTAGTCGTCGTCGTCGGGGTAGAGCGACGCGAGGGTGGCGGCATCGAACGGCACGGTGTCCCCGAACAGCATGCACAGGATGCTGCGACCCTCGGGGGCCACACCGGTGAGGACCGACACGGGGGCGTCCACGCCCGGGGTGCGGATGCCGCCGAGGGCGATGCCGCGGGCATCCCGGGCGATGGCCTCGCCCGCCACCTCGAGGCGGGGCGACTCGGGAGGCGCGGTGCCGTCGACCACCCAGTCGCGCAGGGCGCTCAGCGCGGCCCGCACCACAGGGGCCTGCGGGCCCTGGTTGATGGTGCCGCACATGGCGGCCAGGTCGAACCCCCCGCCGCCTACGTCGCCGGACAGCTCCCGGTTGTAGTCGAGGATGGCCTGGTCGGCGTGGGCCGTCCCCGCCACCTCCCAGGTCCGCAGCATGTCGGTGTCGTCCTGGGAGGCCCGGTGGAAGCCCAGCACGCCGAACAGGTCGGTCTCGGTCTCGAACTGCATGACGGGCACGTCGAGGTCGTCGCGGATGTGGACCACGCCCTGGCCGAGGATGTCGGGCGTGTCCTCCAGCGGCGCCCCGCCGCCGCCCCGGCTGTGGACCAGGAAGCCGTCGTAGATGCCGGCCACGGGATGCACGGCATCGACGTAGGTCACCATCCGGGCGGCCGACTGCGACTCGCCCATGGCGATGACGTGGCGAACCTCGAGGCCGTCGAGCACATCCACGTCCCCGGGTCGCCGGACCGCCTGCGCCGCCTGGGAGTAGATGTCGTAGGAATAGTGGTCGCCCGGGTGCACGAGGTCGCCGTAGCGCTCCGGATCCCACTGCTTGAGCGCCTGGACCTCTACGCCGGGAATGCCGAGCACGCCCCCGCCCTCGATGCCCGCCCGCTGGGCCGACACGCCCACATAGGCCGAGCCGTCGCCCAGGATCGCCGGGTGGGTGAGCCCGAAGTCGGGGTCGCCGTCGACGCCGGCGGTGACGTTGAGCCACTCCACGTACACCGTGCCGCTGAAGTCGTCGGCGTCGGCGGGGCGGCGCACGATGATGCGGGTCTTGTAGGGCGCCGTCCCGGCCTCGGTCACGTCCCAGTGCCCGTCCTCGCTCTGGGCGCCCTGGGGCGCGTAGGCGGTGGCCTCGCCCTCCAGGAAGTACTCCTCCTCCACGTAGCCGTAGCGGTCGGCGAGGCCCGACGGCATGGCGTTCCAGGGCCGGTCGTGCGTCCCCTCGGTCACCGGCCCGGTGACGGTCGGCTCGGCCACGTCCGCCCCCCGCACCTCCGTAGTCTCGGTCACCTGGTCCCCTCCGTCGTCGGCTGCGTCGTCGTCATCGCTTCCCCCTGAGCATGCCGCCACGGTGACCAGCACCGCGACCAGCACGATCCCCCTCCGTAACATGGCTCATCCTTTCCCCAACACGGCCACCACCTGAGGTAGGTCGACCGTGGTCCGGATGCCCGCCGCCGCCCGGCACACCACCGGCACCGCGTTGACCGCCCGGTGCGCGGTGTAGCCGGGCGAGGTCGCCGCCATCTGCTCCATCGGCACCGGGAACGGCAGCGCGACGTCCAGCGGCGCGTCGCCGTCCACCACCACCCGCCACCCGGTGGGCCGCGTCTCCCAGGCCGGATCGAGCTCGCTCGTGCAGTACCAGGTGGCCCGGAACTGCAGCAGCGGGTGCCCCTCGCGTATCCCGGCCACCGTGATCTGCTGGGCGGCCACGGTCCCCGCCTCCAGCGTGCCGGCGGCGATCTCCACCGTGCGGGCCGCACACGCCACCTGGCCACTGGCCTCGATGTCGTCGAGCGGCAGCGACAGCGCCTCGGCCAGCAGCGCCAGCGAGGGGCCGAAGCTGGTGCGCCCGTGGCTGAGGCGCTCGGGGGAGAAGGCGGCGGGCGGCCGGCCGAAGCCCATGACCTCGAACAGCAGGCCGGGCGAGTTCCGCTCGGACAGGTCGGCGTACTCGTGGATGACGAGCCCGTCGAGCCGGCGCTGGATCGACGTGAGCACCAGCGGCAGGGCCTCGGATATGAACCCCGGGCTGCTGCCGGTGCTGTGGATGGACGTGCCGCCCTCCGTGCAGGCGGCCTCGATCCGCTCCCGCAGGGCGGGGTCCATGCTGCCCGGATGGTGGAACTCGCCCCGAGTGGTGACCACGTTGGTGCCCGAGGCCAGCAGCCGGCACACCTCGTCGGCGTCCAGCGTGCGGGGCATGTAGAGCACGCAGTCCGCCCCCAGGGCCACGATCTCGTCCACATCGGTCGTGGCCGTGACGCCGACGGGGTCGAGCCCGCACAGCTCACCCGCGTCCCGACCGGCCTTGTCCGGACTGTGGACGTAGACGCCCGCCAGGTCCAGCTGCGGATGCTCGATCACGCTGCGCAGCGAGCGGGTGCCGATGTTGCCCGTCGCCCACTGCACGACCCGGTAGGTCGTCATGCCTGCTCCCAGCGAGGCTTCCGCTTCTCCATGAAGGCGCGCATGCCCTCGCGCGGCTCGTCCGAGTGGTCGAGCGCCCAGAACATCGTCTGGTAGTCGATGTCGCCATAGCGCTGGTTGAGCATGCGCTTGACGTGCATCCGCGCCTCGGGAGCGCTGCGCAGCACCTGGCGGGCGGCCTCGACCGCTGCGTCCCTCAGCTCGTCGTGGGGCACCACCCGCGAGATGACGCCCAGGCGCAGCGCCTCGGCGGCATCGAAGCGCCGGCCGGTGAGCAGCAGGTCACGCGCCACGGCGATGCCCACGTGCGCGGGCAGCACCGCGGCGTAGGTGGCGTCGGGGATGCCGCGGAGCAGCTCGGGGGCCCGGAACGTGGCCCGGTCGCTGGCCACCGCGACGTCGGACAGCATGGCCACCAGCAGCCCGCCGCCCTGGCAGATGCCGTTCACCGCCGAGATGACGGGGGCCTGGCTGTCGCGGACGGCGAGGAACGGCAGGATGTCGTAGCCGATGCCATCGGGAAGCGCATCGTCGCCCTCCTCGCGCCCGCCGAGGTCGCCGCCGGGGGCGAACACGTCGCCGCTGCCGGTGATGATGAGCGCGGCCAGGTCGGGGTCGGCGTTGACCAGGCGCACGGCCTTCTTGAGGCCGAAGTACATCGTGGGGGTGAAGGCGTTGCGGGCCGCGGGCCGGTCGATGGTGCACCAGGCGATGGCGCCGTCACGCTCGAACCGCAGCCCCGAGGTCCCCAGATCGTCGGCGGTCATCCGAGCGACGCCTTGTAGAGGATGTTCTCGGCCAGGCGCATGTGGGCCGCGTCCACCAGCTTGCCGTCGCGCCCGATGGCGCCCACGCCTTCGGCCTCGGCCTGGCGGTAGGCCTCGATGGCCGCCTTGGCGTCGGCGATCTCGTCCTCGGTCGGGGAGAAGACCTCGTGGGCGATGGGGATCTGACCAGGATGGATGGCCCACTTCCCGTCGAAGCCCAGCAGGCTGGCCTGGGTGGCGCTGCGCCGGTAGCCCTCGGGGTCCTGGTAGGCGGGATAGGGGGCGTCGATGGCGTCGATCCCCGCGGCCCGGGCCGCGGTCACCACCTGGAAGCGGGCGAAGTGCCAGAAGTCGCCGGGATAGTCCCCGGCGGGGTCGAAGTTGCCGTCCACCCGGGCCCGCTGCGAGGCCGACAGGTCCCCGGCCCCGAAGATGATCGCTTCCAACCGGTCGCTGCCCTTGGCGATCTCGACTGCGTTGGCCAGGCCCTCGGACTCCTCCACGAGCACCTCCAGTCCGATGCGCCGCCGCAGCCCGAGCTTGGTCTCCAGCTGGGTGAGCAGCACGTCCACCCACCACACGTCCCGGGCCGCCCGCGCCTTGGGCACGATGAGCACGTCCAGCGCTTCGCGCGCCCCGGTCACCACCTCGATGATGTCGCCGTGGCACCACGGCGTCTCCAGCCCGTTGATGCGCACGGCTCGCACGGTGCGCCCCCAGTCGAGCTCGGTGAGCGCCCGCACCGCGATGCCCCGGGCGCCCTCCTTGGCGATGGGCGCGCACGCGTCCTCCAGATCGAGGAAGACCAGGTCGGCGCCCGAGCGCGCCGCCTTCTCGCACATCGTCTCGCTGCTGGCCGGCGTGGCCAGCTCGGCCCTCCGGGCCCTCGGTGTCGCCATGTCCTCAGATCACCCCGTCTTCCCGCAGCGCCGCCAGCCGGCCGGCGTCGAGGCCGAGCAGATTGCCGTACACCGCGTCGTTGTCGGCCCCGAGAGCCCGTCCCAGGTGCTCCACCCGGCCGGGTGTGGCGCTGAGCTGCGCCACCGGCGCCTGCACCGTGACTGGCCCGAAGTCGTCGTCCTCCACCGCCACGAAGGTGCCCCGGGCCTGCAGGTGCTCGTCCTCGCGCAGCTGGCGGGCGTCGTAGACCGGCGCGGCGGTGACCTGGGCCGCCTCGAACACGCCCATGGCCTCGGCCAGCGTGCGCTCGCCCACCCACTTGGCCACCAGGTCGTCCACCTCGCCCGCCCGCTCCTGGCGGCTGACCGGGTCGACGTAGTCGGGGTCCTCGGCGAGGTCGGCCCGGTCGATGGCCCGGAACACCCGCATCGCGATGCTCGGCGAGGCCGACGAGATGGCCAGCCACTGGTCGTCGGCGGTGCGGTAGGCGTTGCGGGGCGCGCTGGCGTCGAGCCGGTTACCCACCCGCCGCGGGACGATGCCCAGCTGGTCGTAGGCCAGCGTCGAGGTCTCGATGAGCCGGGCCAGCGGCTCGATCAGGTTGACGTCCACCAACTGGCCCTCGCCGCCGTGCATGTCCCGGTGGTAGAGCGCCATCACCACCGCGTACGTAGCGGCCAGGGAGGCCACCCCGTCGGCCAGCATGAACGGCGGCAGCGTAGGCGGGCCGTCGGGCTGGCCCACTACATGGGCGAAGCCGCTCATGGCCTCGGCGAGCGTCCCGTAGCCGGGACGGTCGCGCTTGGGCCCGCCCCGCCCGTACCCGGTGATGTGCAGCATGACGATCCGGGGGTGGGCGGCGTGCACCGAGTCCCAGTCGATGCCCCAGCGGGCCAGTGCGCTCGGCCGGTTGCCCACCACCAGCACGTCGCTCATCTCCAGCAGCCGGTGGAACAGCTCCTGGCCCGCGGCCTGACGCAGGTCACATGTGACGCAGCGCTTGTTGCGGGCGACGCTCTTCCACGCCAGGCCGATCCCGTCCTTGCGGTGGCCCCACGTGCGCATGGGATCGCCCGCGCCCGGCGGTTCGACCTTGATCACTTCGGCGCCGAACTCGCCCAGGGCGGCGCCCACCATCGGGCCGGCGGCGAGCGTGGCGGCCTCCACGACCCGCAGCCCCTCCAGGGGCCTCTCAGCCATGGGCGCCCACGGCGGGGCGGGCCAGGCCCAGGTTCTCGCGCAGCGTCGCGCCGGTGTACTCGGTGCGGAACAGGCCCCGGCGCTGGAGCTCGGGGACGACCATGCGCACGATGTCCTCGTAGGCGCCGGGCACATGGGTGGCGGCGATGGTGAAGCCGTCGCAGGCGTCGCCCTCGAACCACTCCTCCATCTGGTCGACGACCTCGCGGGCGGTGCCCACGAAGCGCGGCCCCTGCAGCAGCGTCGCGCGGTGCCCCGCCAGGTCCCCCAGCGTGACGGTGCCGCCGATGTGCTGGCGGAGGTTCTGCACCAGGCCCCGGATGCCCGAGACGGACTCGATCAGCTCGTCGGTGATGGGCGCATCCAGCTCCAGATCCGAGAAGTCGTAGTTCATCAGCTCCGACAGCAGCGTCAGCGACGCCCGGGGGTCGACCAGCTCGTTCAGGAACACCTGCTCGCGCTCCTCGGCGTGGGCGCGCGACTCGCCGATGACCGTGTAGGCCATGGGCAGCATCTTCACGGCCTGCGGGTCGCGGCCCCGCTCGGCGATGCGCTCCTTCTGGTCCTTGTAGTGCGAGCGGGCGACGTCGATGTTGGGGTCGCCGGTGAAGATCAGCTCGGCCCAGCGGGCCGCGAAGTCCCGGCCCCGGCCCGACGAGCCCGCCTGGAGCAGGACCGGCCGGCCCTGGGGCGAGCGGGGCACGGTGAGCGGGCCCTTGACCTTGAACCAGTTGCCGTCGTAGTCGAGCGGGTGGACCTTGTCGGGATCGGCGAAGATCCCGCGCTCGCGGTCGAGCACGAGGGCATCGTCGCCCCACGTGTCCCACAGGCCGGTGGTGGCCTCCAGGAACTCGTCGGCCCGGTCGTAGCGCTCGTCGTGGCCCAGGTGGTGCTCGACGCCGTAGTTCTGGGCCTCGCTGTCGTTGACCGAGGTCACGACGTTCCAGGCCGCGCGGCCGCCGGAGAGGTGGTCCAGCGTGGCGAACGTGCGGGCCACGTGGAAGGGCGGGTAGTAGGTCGTGGAGTAGGTGGCGCCCAGGCCGATGTGGCTGGTCACGCCGGCCACCAGGCCGAGCACGATGCTGAGGTCGAGCTTCACCGGCCGGGCGCCCAGGCGCACCGCGTCAGCCACCGACCCGGCGTAGATGCCGGGCATGGCCAGCCGGTCGTCGAAGAACATCATGTCGAAGCAGCCCTGCTCCAGGGTGCGCCCGAGCTTCTGGTAGAAGCCCTGCGTCAGGAAGCCGTGCTCGGTGGCCGGGTGGCGCCAGGAGCCCGCGTACACCGTGACGTTGCCGGCCTGCATGAAGCCGACCAGCGCCATCCGCCGGGGGGCCACCGCGCTCACCGCCCCGCGGCCACGGCCCGCTGGGCCCGCCGGCGGAAGCCTTCGAGCTTCTCGTCCGGGGTGCGGACCCGCGTGCTGAGGGGCATGATCGACACGTCGTGGCCCGCGGCCTTGGCCCGCAGCGCGCCGACGGTGGCCTCGTCCTTGGGCACGTGGGCGAAGGGGTCGAACGAGTACCACCGCATGGCGTTCTCGTGGGTGATCTTGCGGATCTCGTCGTCGGTCACCGCGTTGGCCGCGAACACCGCGCTCAGCTCCTCGGGGGCGGTGGGCCACATCGAATCGCTGTGGGGGTAGTCGGCCTCCCAGGCCATGTTGTCGACGCCGATGCGGTCCCGCAGCTGGATCCCGACCGGGTCGCTGATGAAGCAGGTGAGGAAGTGCTCGCGGAACACTTCGCTCGGCAGCCGGCCCCCGAAGTCCTGCTGCGTCCAGGCCCGGTGCATCTCGTAGGTGCGGTCGAGCCGGTCGAGGAAGTAGGGGATCCAGCCGGTCCCGCCCTCGGACAGCGCGACCCGCAGGTCGGGGTAGGTCTTGAGCACCCGGGACCACAGCAGGTCGGCCGCCGCCGACTGGATGTTCATGGGCTGCAGCGTGATCATCACGTCGGGCGGCGAGTCGACGGCCGGGATGGTGAGCCGCCCCGACGAGCCCAGGTGGATCGACACCACCGTGCCCGTCTCGACGCACGCCCGCCACACCGGGTCCCAGTACTCGTCGTGGAAGCTGGGGTAGCCGAGCGCGGCGGGGTTCTCGGTGAAGCTCAGCGAGTGGCAGCCCTTGGCCGCCGTGCGGCGCACCTCGGCCGCCGTCTCCTCGGCGCTCCAGATGGCAGGCACGGCCATGGGGATGAAGCGCCCGGGGTACTCGGCGCACCACTGGTCGATGTGCCAGTCGTTGTAGGCCCGGACCAGGGCGTTGGACAGGTCGAGGTCCTCGCTCAGGAAGGTGCGGGCGGTGAAGGTGGGGAACGAGGGGAAGTTCATCGACGCCAGCACGCCGCCGGCGTCCATGTCCTTGACCCGCTCGTGGACGTCGTAGCAGCCGGGCCGCACCTCGTCGAGGCTCTGCGGCTCCATGCCGTATTCCGACTTGGGCCGCCCGGCCACGGCATTGAGCGCGGCCGTCTCCATGACCATCGGCCCGAAGGTCCAGACGTCGGAGCCCTCGTCGTTGCGGACCAGCTTGGGCGCCCGGTCGAGGTAGCGGGCGTCGAGGTGGTTGACGAAGAGGTCGGGTGGCTCGATGAGGTGATCGTCGACGCTGACGAGGATGAGGTCATCGCGCGGTGGTGTCCCATCAACCATGGTTGCCCCTCATGAGAACGTGATTCACAGTTCTTGAGAGTCACCTTAGCATCACACGTCAATGACGACCTTTCCGACGGCCTGGCCGTCGGCTACCAGCCGCAACGCCGCGGCCGTCTCGTCCAGCCCGAACGATGCCCCGATGTGCGGGACGATGCGGCCCGACGCCAGCAGGCCGGCCAGCTCGTCCTCGCCGCGCTGGAACTCGTCGGGCGAGTGGGTCACGAAGCCGTAGAACTCGAAGCCGACGATGCGGATCCCCTTGAGCAGCACCAGGTTGAGCGGGATGCGGGGGATCTCGCCCGAGGCGTAGCCCACGGTCACGAACCGCCCGTCCCAGCGCAGCGCCCGCAGCGCGGGCTCGGCCAGGGCGCCGCCCACGGGGTCGACCACGACATCCGCCCCGTCGGGCAGCGCCTCCCTCAGGGCCTGGCGCAGGTCGCGCTGCCGGTGGTCGATGAGATGCGTCGCGCCCTGGGCCGCCGCCACCTCCAGCTTCTCGGGCGACGACGCCACCGCCGTCACCGAGGCACCGAGCAGCACACCCAGCTGGACCGCGGCCAGGCCGACGCCGCCGCCGGCCCCCAGCACCACCAGCTCCTCGCCCGGTTGCAGGGCGGCGACCGAGCGCAGGACGTGGAACGCGGTGCGGTGCGCCACCCCGAACGCGGCCGCGTGGCGGGTGTCCACGCCGGCCGGGATCGGCCGCACCGCGCTCGCCCCCACCACCACCTCTTCGGCGAACGCGCCCACCATGGCCGTCCCGGTCACCCGGTCGCCCACCGAGACTCCGTCCACGCCGTCGGCCACCCAGGCCACGACGCCCGCGAACTCACTGCCGGGCACGAAGGGGACGGGCGCGCTCAGCTGGTAGCGGTTCGCCACCAGCAGCACGTCGGGGAAGTTGACCGCGGCGGCGGAGACCCGCACCCGCACCTGCCCCGGCCCGAGCGCGGGCGAGGGGAGGTCCTCGACGGCCACCGCCTCGGGCGGGCCGTACTCCCGGCAGACCGCCGCCCGCACGTCAGCGGTAGTCCGTGGACTCGGCCAGCGCGGCGGCGTCCTCGAACAGGTTGAGCACCACCGGGCCGAACGCCAGCAGCTTCTCGTCGTCGCCCGCCCGCTGGAAGCCCTGCTCGAGCACGACGGCCAGCTTCCAGCGGGCCAGCACGACGTAGTAGTCGATGTCGTCGACCTGGCGGCCGGACACCTCGGCGTAGCGGTCGAGGACGGCGTCGCGCGCCGGCATGCCGGTCATGTCCACGTAGCTGGCGAAGGCGTCCGCGGGAGCCTCGGTGTCCTCGGGCCAGCCCTGCACCACCCACGCCAGGTCGAGCTTGGGGTCGCCCACGGTGCCCATCTCCCAGTCCACGATGGCGGCGAGCCGGGCGGGCCCGCCGTGGCGGAACATCACGTTGGCGAACTGGTAGTCGCCGTGCATGATCCCGGGGACGTAGTCGATGGGCTCGTGCTCCCGCAGCCAGGCGGCCGCCACGTCGAAACCGGGCAGGTCACGGCCCTTGATCCGCTCCAGGAACCGGGTCCAGCGCTCCACCTGCCGCTCGTGGAAGCCGTCGGGGCGCCCGAGGTCGTCCAGGCCCTTGGCCCGCCAGTCCACCTGGGACAGCCGGGCGATGCCCTCGACCAGTTCGTACGCCAGCCCCTGGCGGGCGGTGACGTCGGTGTCGAAGGGTGCGGGCCAGCCGTCGGTGTTCATGGGGGACCAGCCGTCGACGTAGCCCATCAGGTAGAAGGTGCGCCCGAGCACCTCCTGGTCGGTGCACACCGCGATGGCCTCGGTGTGGGGGACGTCGGTGCCCCCCAGCGCCTCGATGATCCGCCACTCGCGCACGATCCCCTCGTCGCGTGGCGCCGGTGCCTCGGGCGGCGGGATGCGCATGGCGCAGTGCAGGTCACCGCGCCGGATCTCGTAGATCTCGTTCTGGGTGCCACCCGAGATGAACCGGAGCTCGACGGGCTCGCCCTTGGCCAGGCCGGCCCCGTCCATCCACGAGGCCAGCCGGTCGGCGTCGATCACAGGTTGCCCACCTCGTGCTCCAGGTACTCGGCGTACTTCTCGCGCGCCGCGGCCCGCTTCTTGGGCAGGTGCTGGGTGGGCCACAGGTCGTCGCTGGGGGAGTAGTCCCGCAGCACCTGGCGGGCCACGGTCACCTTGTGCACCTCGGTGGGCCCGTCGGCCAGGCCCATCACGCTGGCGCCCAGCATCATCCCGGAGAAGGGCATCTCGTTGGACACGCCCAGGGCGCCGTGGACCTGCATGGCCCGCCAAGCGATGTCGTGGAGCACGTCCGGCATGAGCACCTTGATGGCGGCGATGTCCTTGCGCACCTTGAGGTAGTCGTTGTGCTTGTCGATCGACCACGCCGTGTACAGCACGAACAGCCGGAACTGCATCAGCTGGGCGTACGAATCGGCGATGTAGCCCTGCACGAACTGCTTGTCCGCCAGCAGGCTGCCCTGGGTCTCCCGGCTGAGCGCCCGCTCGCACATCATGTCGAGCGCGCTCTGGGCCAGGCCGATGGTGCGCATGGCGTGGTGGATGCGCCCGCCGCCGAGGCGGGTCTGGGCGATGACGAAGGCCTGGCCCTCCCCGCCCAGCAGGGCGTCGACCGGCACGCGCACGTCGTCGTAGTGGATGAGCGCGTGCGAGCCATGGCCCTCCGACTCACCGCCCAGTCCGATGTTGCGCACGATGTCGACACCCGGCGTGTCGGTCGGGACCAGGAACATCGACATGCCCTTGTAGGGGCTCACGTCAGGGTTGGTGACCGCCATGACGATGAGGAAGCTGGCGGTGCGGGCGTTGGAGGAGAAGAACTTCCAGCCGTTGATGACCCACTCGTCGCCGTCCCGGGTGGCCCGGGTCTTGAACATGGT
>DASRJN010000390.1:0-2310 GCA_035649455.1 Acidimicrobiales bacterium | reverse complement strand
TCCGCGCGGTCCGCGTCACCGGCCCGGACGGCGAAGCCACGCTGGCCTGTGTCGCCCTGTTCTCCTTCATCGGCGCCGAGCCGGCCTCGGAATGGTTGTCGGGATGCGCGGCCCTCGACGAACGGGGCTTCGTGCTCACCGACCTCTCGTTGGCCGACGCGCACCTCGATCGCCGATGGGAGCTGCTTGGACGGCGACCGCTTCCGTTCGAGACAAGCCATCCCGGCCTCTTCGCCGTCGGCGACGTCCGCGCCGGCTCCACCAAGCGAGTCGCCGCCGCCGTCGGCGAAGGCTCGGCGGCGGTCCGTTCGGTCCATGACTACCTCGCGTTCGCGCGCTGAGAAGCTACCTGACGATGGCTGAGCTCCTCACCGGGCGACTACGCCATGACGCTGCGAGGCTGTGTGTACGGCGGCACCGACCCGGCACGAGACTTTCCCCGCATCGTCGATTGGGCCGCGGCGGGCCGTCTCGATCTGCAGCGACTCGTCACCCGGTCCATCGCCCTGGAGGACGTCAATGACGCCTTCGCCGCCATGGCGACCGGCGAGGCCGCCCGCACCGTTATCGCCATGGACCGGGCCTGAGCTACGAGTCGCCGGTCGCGAGGGCGTCGTGGCGTTGTCCCGGAGTAGGTTCGTGACCGATGATCGCCGTCCTTGGTGGAGGCGCGATGGGGGCGGCCCTGGCCGTCCGGTGGGCGTCGGCGGGCGCAGAGGTTGCTCTGCTCGGGACGGAGTTCGACACACCGGTCCTCGCTGCCGTTCGCAGCGGTCGTGCGCATCCTGCGCTCGGGGTCACGCTGCACCCCGCCCTCACCTATCGGTCGTGCGACGAGTGGGAGAGTGTCCTCCCGGAGGCCGACGTCGTCGTCGTCGCCCTCTCGAGCGCGGGACTCCGAGATCCGGTCACCATCGGGGCGCAGAGCGCCCGAGCCGACGCCACCTGGGTGATCGCTACCAAGGGCTGGCAGGAAGACACGTTCGAATCACCCACCGAGGTCGTGGGCTCGATCCTCGGCTCGCACCAGCGCACCGTGTCGCTTGCCGGCCCGGCACTGGCGTCGGAAGTCGTTGCCGGCGAACCGACGGCGTTCGTGTTCGCGGCGCACGACGCCGAGTTGGGAAAGCGCGTGGCGCGCTCGCTCCGTTCGAACACCACGGCAACGGTGGTCACCGACGACGTGGTCGGCGCCGAGACGGCGTCGGCCTACAAGAACGTCGTGGCCATCGCAGTGGGCATGTGTGAGGGTCTCAGCGAGCGGTTCGCCGAGAGCGCCCTGAACCGGACGTTCGCCAACGGACGCGCCGCCGTTTTCGCCCAAGGCATCACCGACATGGTGCGGCTCGTGGAAGCGCAGGGGGGGCGGGCCAGCACCGTGCTCGGCTTGGCGGGAGCAGGCGACCTCTACGTCACCTGCCTCGGTGGCCGCAATGGCCGGTTCGGACGCCTCGTAGGTGCCGGAGCGACACCCGAGCAGGCGCTCGCGGTGATCGGCAGCACCGTTGAGGGCATCGCCAACACCAGGGCCGCGCTCGGCCTCGCCTCGAAGCTGAGGATCGATCTCCCGACCGCACGGACCGTCGACATCCTCTTGCGCGAGGAAGTCGCCGGGGAGGAAGGCTTTCAACGACTGCTGGCGTTGTTCGCCATGGCGCTGTCGAGCAGCATCGTCCCGCCGACCATCTGACCCGGCAGGTCGGCGTGGGGGCCGACAGACTCACGTCCATGTCCATCAGACGGGTCGTGACCGGGGTGAATGCCAAGGGGACCTCAGTGTTCGTGAGTGACGAGAGCGTGGCGGCGGTGGCACCCGCGTTCATGCCCGAGTTGGAGTTCCACCGGCTGTGGGGGCAGGACGACACCCCGGTGGCGCCCCAGGACGGCACGGCTCCACCGTCACACGCGTTCTTCCCGCCCGCCGGCGGCTACCGCATCGGGACCTTCACCGTGCCCCCGGCGTCGACGAGGCCGGCCGAAGGGATCGACATGCGGGCTGCGCTCGCCGAGCTCGAGGCGGCGCTGCCGGGGCTCTACGACCACAATGAGCCGGACAATCCGGGCATGCACACCACCGTCACGATCGACTTCGAGTACGTCGTGTCCGGCAGAGTCGTCCTCGAATTGGACGACGGCGCGTCGGTCGTGCTCGGTCCGGGGGACACCGTGGTCCAGAACGGGACCCGCCACGCCTGGCGCAACCCATTCGACGAGACCGCCACCCTGGTTGTCGTGCTGATCGGCGCCACCCCAGCCTGACGGGACCCGTATCACCCTGCGTGCGCTCGAACGCCCGGCGGGTGCCCCTAC
>DASRJN010000389.1:0-4060 GCA_035649455.1 Acidimicrobiales bacterium | reverse complement strand
GCGGACCAGGCGGTCGGCCGCGTCGGTGAGGTCCAGCGTCTTCAGCACGGCATCGCTGTTGGCCGCCGCGGTGCGCCGGTCCAGGCCGAACAGCCGGGCCACCATGCGCAGGTTCTCGCGGCCGGTCATGGCCTCCTCGACGGCGGCGTGCTGGCCGGCGAGGCCGATGATCCGGCGGACCTGCGCCGGATGGCGCACGGCGTCGATGCCGTCGACCGACAGCGAGCCGCCGTCGGGCCGGACCAGCGTGGCGATGGTGCGGACGAAGGTGGTCTTGCCGGCACCGTTGGGGCCCAACAGGGCCACGACCTGGCCATGATGGGCGACGAGGTCGAGTCCGGCGAGCGCCTCGACCTTGCCGAAGCGCTTGGTGAGGCCGCGGGCCTCGATGATGGGGGCGGATGTGGGGGCAGGCATCTACTCGTCTCCTCGGGTCTCGGGCGTGTACCAGCTGCGCCACTCGTCGAGCCCGTCGATCTCCCCGGACTCGATGTCGGCCACCAGCCGGCGGGTGAACTCGATCTCGGTGCGCAGGAGCGCGATCACGTAGTCGTTCTCGATCAGGAACAGGTGGGGGATGCCCCGCTTCTCGGCGCTGTCGCTCGACGCCTCCAACTGGTCGAGGCGGAGGTCGAGTGCGTCGGCGCGCTGGCGCAGCAGCTGCACGGCCTCGTCGGGCGGCAGGCCGTGGATGAGCGACAGCGCCGCCTCGAACTGGAGGTACTCCTTGGTGGGCACGGCTACCAGGTCGGCCAGCCATTCGGTCATCTCGACCTTGCCGGCCTCCGTGATGCCGTACACCGTGCGCTGGGGCCGTCGGCCCTCCTGGGTGGTGGCGACCGCCTCGACCAGGCCGCGCTTCTCCATGCTCTCGACCACGCTGTAGAGCGACCCGTAGTTGAGCCGGATGCTCTCGTGCTTGGCCCGGGTGCGCAGGGTCTGCGCCATCTCGTAGGGGTGCATGGGGCGCTCGTACAAGCAGGCGAGCACCGCCAGCGCCAGCGGGTTGGTGCGCGAGCGCGAACTCATGCAAACGAGAATATACGACTTCGAGTACTTTGCAAGGAATATCTGAGGGCGGCTATCCGGCCGTGTGCCTGCGCCCCTCCGCCATCAACCCCGCCACCCGCGCCTGGGCCCCGGGCAGGCGCAGCTGATCACCGGTGTCGAGGAAGGCGGTGCCGACGATCTGCTCGACCCGGGCGTGGCTCATGAAGTCCAGGCCCAGGGCCCGGATGACCTCGGGCCCGGGCTCGATGAGCAGGGTGGCGATGCCGGCGGCCTCGAGCTTGGCGCGCTCGGCCTCCACCTTGCCCCGGGCGTGGCGGCGGACCACGGTCCCCACGCTGGGCGAAGGCAGCGCCCGGCCTGACATGGGCGACAGGATGACGGCCAGGTCGAGATCGGCCCGCCGCAGCACGTCGGCGTTGGTGGGGGAGCGCACCCCGCCGTCGATGTAGGCCACGCGGTCGATGTCCACCGGCCGGAAGTAGCCGGGGATGGCACAGGACGCGGCCACCGCCGACGCCAGCCGGGGCGTCACATCCCGGCCCATGACGATGCGCCGCAGGTCGTGCTTGCGCACCGCGCACACCCACAGGGCGGCGTCGGGCCACGGCGAGCCCAGCACCTCCTCCAGCGCCACCGCATGCTCGGCCAGGTCCAGCCGGCCGTCGGGGATGACGCTGGCCAGTGCGGACACCGGGTCGAGCCGCCACGGGCGGCGCAGCCAGGCGGTGACCAGGGCCGGGCTGGGCAGCCGGGGTGGGCGGATGAGCAGCGACGACAGCCGGACTGGAGGGAACTCCGGCCGCTCGCGCAAGGCCCGCACCACGCCGGGCGGGCTGGACCGCGGCTCGGCCCCCACCGCGATGGTGGCCAGGTCCGTGGCCGGGACGCCCCGGCGGAGCAGGGCTCCCACCACCGAGCCGGCCGAGGTCCCCACCACGACGTCGGCCGAGCGCGGGTCCCAGCCCAGGTCGTGCTCCAGGGCGGCGAGCGCGCCGGCGTGATACGCCATGCCGACCACACCGCCCCCGCCGAGGACGAGCCCGACCCTCATGCGGGGTAGCTGCGGAACTCCACCAGCAGCCCGTCGGGGTCACGGACGTAGATCGAATCGGCCTCGCCCCGCGCCCCCCAGCGGGGCCCCTGGTCCACGACCTCCAGCTCCGCGGTCAGCCGGTCGAGGTGCGGGCGCTCGACCACGAAGCAGATGTGGTCGAGGTGGCCGCGCTCGGCGGGGTCGCCCAGGCCCGGCACCACGTCGATCAGCGTGTGCTCGTCGATGCGGAGCGAAGGGAAGATCACCTCACCCCGGCGCCACTCGTCCACCCGCTCGCCGGCCAGGCCCGCGTGCCGCCCATACCAGTCCAGCGTGCGCTCCACGTCGCCGACGACGAGCACCAGGTGGTCGAGTCCGAGAGCTGCGCTCATCGGTTCATTAAACCCGCGCGACCATCTCCCCGTGGACCACCGTGAAGGTCGCGCCGGCGTCGGCGGCCCAGGCCCGCCAGCCCTGGGCGATGGCGGCGAGCTCGTCCTGGGTGGCGACGCCATAGTCCCTGGCCTGGGACGCAAGGCTGGTGGCGGTGCTGCGCTCGGCCCAATTCTCCGCCCACCACGCCCGGTCGTCGGGCGTCGCGAAGGTCCAGGTCGACGTGGTGAAGGTCACATCGGTCAGGCCCGCTTCGTGAGCCCAGGCGAGGAGGTGGCGACCCGCCGAGGGCTCGGCGCCGTTGCGGCGGGCCACGGCTTGGTACATCGCCATCCAGGCGTCGAGCCGCTCGTCGGCCGGCGCCCAGAACATGGCCGAGTAGTCGCTCTCGCGTGAAGCCACCAGGCCCCCCGGGCGGGCCCGGGCCGCCATGGCCGCCAGCGCGCCGACCGGGTCCCGGAGGTGGTGGAGGACCTGGTGGGCGTGCACCACGTCGAAGCCCTCGGAGCCCAGGTCGAGCTCACGGAAGTCGCCGACGAGCCACTCGACGGCCACACCCTCGGCGCGGCCGTGCTCGGCCGCCTCGGCCACCACGTCCTCGTTCACATCGACGCCGACCACCCGCCCGGGCGCCACCCGGGAGGCCAGGTCGGTGGTCAGCGTGCCCGGGCCGCAGCCCACGTCGAGCAGGTCGAGGCCGGGCCGCAGGTGGGGGAGCAGGTAGGCGGCCGAGTTCTCGGCAGTGCGCCAGCGGTGCGAGCGCAACACCGCCTCGTGGTGGCCGTGGGTGTAGATCTCCTCCGGAGGCACGGGGCGATCTTGCCCTACCGTCGGAGTCGTGAGCGAGGAGCCGCACATCCGCGACGACGTCGAGTTCGAGCGCATGTGGCTGGACGACGGCTCGTGGGTCGACGTGGCCCGGGGCTGGCTGGCGGGGCACGAGATGGTCTACGAGACGCTCACGGCCCAGGACCGCTGGAACCAGGGCCGCATCTTCCGCTACGACCGCTGGATCGACGAGCCCCGGCTGAGCTCGTCCCACACTCCCGGGGCGACGCCGCCCCACCCCGTGCTGATCGAGGCGCAGAAGGCCCTGCGTCGCCGCTACCAGGTGCCCCTCGACGGCTTCGCCCTCGGCTGGTACCGCGACGAGCGCGACAGCCAGGCGTTCCACCGGGACACCGACCTGCGCTGGCTCGACGACACGCTCATCGCGCTCCTCACGCTGGGGGCTCGGCGACCCTGGCTGCTCCGGCCCCGGGCCAACCGCTACGCCCACGAGGCGCCCGACCGCGGCGCCACCCACGACATCGCCCCCGCGGGTGGTGACCTGCACGTGATGGGCGGCGCCACCCAGGTCGGCTGGGAGCACTCGGTGCCCAAGCTGGCTCGCCGCGTGGAGGGCCGCATCTCGGTCCAGTGGCGCTGGACCTCGCGCCGGGGACGGCCCTTCCAGGGCGCTTCCTTCCGGGCTCCGCGTCATTACTCCAGAGGGCGTTAGCCCTGGTAGAGGCGCTGAAATATTGACGCGTCCTTAGCGCGTAGCGCGGCCGGGTCGACCTTAGGGTCGAAGCGTGGCCATCGAGACCCTGCCCGAGGAACGCGAACGAGTAGCGCCGAGCT
>DASRJN010000388.1:0-5063 GCA_035649455.1 Acidimicrobiales bacterium | reverse complement strand
TGCGCTCCAGCTCGTGGCGGCCCAACTTGTCGCGGGTGAGGCGGGCGAACAGGTCGTGCAGGGCGTTGCGGCCGATCCGGCGCAGGCCCTTGGGCGTCAGCTCCAGGCGGCCTTCCCGCTGGTCGATGAGCCCGGCTTCTTCCAGCATGCGGGCCAGGCGGCCCAGCTCGTCCAGGCTGCGGGCCGCGTCGTCGCCCAGCAGCTCGCGGGCCCGGTCGATGTCGGCCTCGGCCAGCGCCCCGGGGTTGGCCGCGCCCCGCAGCAGCTGCTCCAGGCGGTCGAGGTCGCCCAGCTCCTCCAGCGTGGAGGCCGCCTGCGACAGCCCGAGCGGGTCCTGGCCCCGGAAGTTGTAGCCCTGGTCCCAGCCCATGTCGGGGAACATGCCGCGCAGCTGGGCGCCGAGCTGGTCGACCTGCCAGCGCAGGTCCATGTCCTCCAGCAGCTGCTCGGCCAGCTGGGCGATCTGTGCCCGCTGCTCGGGCGTCATCGAGGCCAGCATCGCCTGCATGGCGGCCATGCGCCGGGCCAGGACCTCCAACAGCTCGTCGAGGGTCTGGGGGTTCTCGGGGAAGAAGTCGCCGTATTGCTGCATGAAGCCCTCGAAGTCGGGCTCCTCGCCCCGGGCCCGGGCCTCCAGCATCTGGTTGAGGGCGGCCATCATGTCCTTCATGCGGGCCATGTCCTCGGGGGTCATGGACTCGACCGCGCCGGTCATGCGGTTGACGTAGGAGTCGAGCACCTGCTGGCGCAGCTTCTCCATCAGCTCTTCGAAGCGCTGCTGGGCCCGGCCGGAGGCGAAGTCGTACTCCTGCAGCTCGCGCACCATGCCGGCCAGGTCGGACGGCAGCATCTCCAGCCGCATGTTGCGTTCGTCGGCCGCGCCCTGGGCGGTCTCGGCCCGCCGGGGGTCGCCGCTCTGGACCGCCTCCCGCACCTGGCGGTCGATCTCGTCCCGCTCCAGCTGGACGACCTCGCGCAGCTCCTCGGCGATCTCGTCGTAGACGCCGCCCAGGTCGAAGCGGTCCAGCCGCTCCTGGCGCTCACGCCGCAGCCGCTCCAGCAGCTCGCGGATGCCCTCGACGTTCTGGCCCTGGCGGTCGCGGAAGCCGTGCTGCAGCAGGCGCCGCAGCGCCGCGTGCAGGTCACCGTGGTAGAGGAGGTCGTCGGTGATCTGCTCCAGGACGGCGTCGGCGTCGAGGTCGAAGCCGACCTGGGTGCCGTCCCATCGCGAGTAGCGGAAGTGGGGCCGCGGCATGGCGCCACGCTATCGGGACTGGGGGATCGCCCGGAGGGGGATGGGGGCTGCGCCGGATCGTCCCGCCCCGGCCGCGCGCCCATCCTGCCCGTATGACCACACAGACCATGCCCGAGACCCAGCCCGCCCACAGCGCGGCCTGGGTCATGCAGACCTACATCTCGTTCGCCGTCTCGCTGACCGCGCTCGGCATCGGCATCGCCTACCTGCCGGTGGACGACTGGGTGCGGGCGTTCCTCGCCGTCTCCGCCCTGTACTCGGTGACCTCGGCCATCTCGCTGTCCAAGACCCTGCGTGACCAGCACGAGGCCCGCCAGGTGGTGGCCCGGGTGGACGAGGCCAAGCTGGAGCGGCTGCTCACCGAGCGCGATCCCTACAAGGCCGCCAACTTCTAGGACCGCCGGTAGGGTCGGCTCGTGCGAGTCGACATCTGGTCCGACGTGGTGTGCCCCTGGTGCTACCTGGGCACCCGCCGCTTCGAGGACGCCGTCGCCCGGCTGGACGGGCCCGAGGTCGAGATCGTGCACCGGGCCTTCGAGCTCGACCCCGGGGTGCCGCCGGAGGGCCAGGACCTGGCCGAGTACCTGGCCCGCAAGTTCGGCGGGGCCCAGCGGGTGGCCATGACACACGACCGGCTGGCCCGGGCGGCGTCCGACATCGGCGTGGACTTCCGCTGGGACGGCAAGCGGCGGATCAACAGCTTCGATGCCCACCGGCTGGCGGCGTGGGCCCTGGACACCGCGGGCGCGCCAGTCCAGAACGATCTGCACCAGCGGTTCTTCCGGGCCTACTTCACCGACAACCGCGACCTCGCCGACCACGCGGTGCTGGCCGCGCTGGCCGGCGAGGCCGGGCTCGACCCGGACATGGCCGCCGAGGTCCTGGCCACGGGCGCCTACGCTGAGGAGGTGCGGGCCGACGAACGCCAGGCGGGCGAGCTCGACATCCACGCGGTGCCGACGTTCGTGATCGAGGGCCGCTGGGCCATCCCCGGCGCCCAGGACATCGACACCTTCGTCGAGCTGCTCGGGCGGGCCGCCGAGCGGCTCACCCCCGGCTGAGCCATGGCCACACCCTGGTGGGGGACGGCGGCCGCCGCCACCCAGTGCGAGGGCGCGGCGCCCCGAGCCGACTGGGCCGGCTGGGAGGCCGAGGGTCGGGCCCCGGCATCACGGGACGGCAACGGGTTCCGCACCCGCTACGCCGACGACTTCGCCCTCCTGGCGGCGCACGGCATCACGCATCACCGGCTCACGGTGGAGTGGGCCCGCCTGGAGCCCGAGCCCGGCCGCTGGGACGAGGACGAGGCCGCCCACCTGCGGCGAGTGCTGGCCGCCGCCCGGGAAGCCGGCGTCGAGGTGTGGGCCTGCCTGCTCCATGGCTCGGCGCCCGGGTGGTTCACCGACGACCAGCGGGGCTGGCTGGACGACAAGGCCGCGAGCCTCACCTGGCCGCGCCATGTCGACCGGGTGGCCGAAGCCATCGGTGACCTGGTGGCGGGATGGGTCCCCGTCCACGAGCCCGACCTGGTGGCCCGGCTGGGCTACGGGGACGGCACCTTCCCGCCCGGACGCCGGTCCGAGGGGGACCACCACGACGCCCTGGCCACGCTGCGCGCCGGCGAGGCCGAGGCCGCCCGGCTGCTGCGCTCGGGCCCGCACCCGGTGGCGGTGTCGTGGCGGCCCGGCGACGACACCGACCACGACGACCTGGTGGTCGTGAGCGCCCCGGTCACCGGGCTGGAGGACCCGCTGGCCCGCCTGGCCGACACGGCCGCGCCCCAAGGGGTGCTGGTGGTGACGGCCGACCCCGCCGACCGCGATGGCGACGCGGCCCGCAAGGAACGCCTGGAGCGGGCCGTGAAGCTGGTCGGCGAGGCGCAGAGCCACGGCCTGCGGATGGTGGGGGCGTTCCACCAGCCCGCGGTGGACGGCTACGAGTGGCACCGCGGCTTCGACGCCCGCCTGGGCGTGTTCGACCGCGACCGCAACCCGCGCCCCGCTCTGCAGGCACTCGCGGCTGGCTAGGGTCCGGCCCATGTCGCCGACGCTGGCCCGCAAGATGTGGCGGACGCTGGAGCCCTACCACGGGATGATCTACTTCACGCCCCGGGCCACCGAGGCCTACCGGGCGCTGGGCGTGGCGGACCAGGCCGGCTACTTCGCCTCGCGGGCGGCGGCCATGGGCGCGGTGCCGGCCGAGGTCGTGATCGCCACCTTCTACAACTTCTCGCCCGACTACGTGCGGGCCGCCATCCCGTCGGCGTGGGAAGCGGCCGCGCCCGCGGCTCTGGTGGAGGCCCGGCTGGGGGCGACCGACGCCGCGCTGCGGGAGGCGCTGGGCGACGACGTGCTGGCGTCGGACGAGATGGCGTGGGCGGCCGAGACGGCCCGCCGGGCCGCGGAGGGATGCACGCCCGCGGGCCGGCCGCTCTATGCGGGCCACGCCAGCTTGCCGTGGGCCGACGAGCCGCACCTGGTGCTGTGGCAGGCGGTCACGCAGCTGCGGGAGTTCCGGGGCGACGGCCACGTCGCCGCCCTGGTCCTGGAGGGCATCGACCCTTGCGAAGCGCTGGTCACCCACGGTGCCGCGGGTGACGTCCCGCTGGCGGTGCTGAAGTCGACCCGCGCCTGGTCGGACGAGGACTGGGACGCCGCCCGAGCCCGCCTCACCGAGCGGGGCTGGCTCGACGGCGACCACCTCACGCCCGCCGGGACCGAGGTGCGAGACCGGGTCGAGGCGCTGACCGACGAGCGGGCCATGGCCCCGTGGATCCACCTCGGCGAGGAGGACGCCGACCGCCTCCGGGCCACCGTGCGCCCCTGGAGCCGGGCCATCGTCGACACCGGCCTCCTCACCCGCCCGCCGCGCTAGCGGGCTACGAGCGGGACCGGTAGGTGGCCCGGCCAGCCAGCGAGTCCTTGTTGAGGCGCTTGGACAGGTGGAGGCCCTCCAGCACCAGCTCGACCGCGCTGGCCACGACCGCCGGGCTCTCGTCCCCACCGGCCAGGCCGGCCACCGGCTCGCGCAGGGCGGGCACGTCCTCGACCAGGCGGGCCAGGTCGGCGGAGGTCACGTCCTCGCCGGTGTGGACCACGGCACCTTCGTCGAACGCCAGCACCACGTCCCGCAGGTTGCCCGGGCTGACTTCGCGCTTGAACACCGTGAGCACGGCCGCCCGCAGCAGGTGTTCGGCGATCTGCTCGTCGCGGCCCTCGTCCAACGTCTCGATCTCGACCTTGCCCATGGTCGAGGCGGCCAGGGCGTCGAGGTCGCTGACCCGCGGCGCTACGTCCCGCTCGCCGTGGCGCAGGGCCCGGCGGGTGGCGTTGGCCACCATGACCTCGTGGTTCGACACGGTGAGCCGCACCGACACGCCCGAGCGCTGGTTGATGTGGGCGCTCTCCCGGGCCAGCTGGCTGAGGGTCGCAACGATGTCGGTCATGTAGTCCGGCACCGTGACCCGCACGCCCTCGACCTCGAAGGGCCGGGCCTCCTGGCGGGCGATGGCCACCTCGGTGTCGACGTCGAGGGGGTAGTGGGTGCGGATCTGGCTGCCGAACCGGTCCTTCAGCGGGGTGATGATGCGGCCGCGGTTGGTGTAGTCCTCGGGGTTGGCCGAAGCGACCAGCAGGACGTCGAGGGGCAGGCGGATCTTGTAGCCGCGCACCTGCACGTCGCGCTCCTCCAACACGTTGAGCAGGCCGACCTGGATGCGCTCGGCGAGGTCCGGCAGTTCGTTGATGGCGAAGATGCCGCGGTTGGTGCGCGGGACGAGTCCGTAGTGCAGCGTGAGCTCGTCGGACAG
>DASRJN010000387.1:0-12418 GCA_035649455.1 Acidimicrobiales bacterium | reverse complement strand
CTCCAACGAGAACAGGTCGGCCGGGTGGCGCAGCAGCACGCCCTCGGCCCGGGACCAGGCGTCGCCCAGCCGGGCGAGGTCACCGGAACGGCGGGCCAGGCCGGCCTCGATGGCCGAGGCGAGCAGGATCTCCCGGGGTGCCAGCGTCGCACCCGCCACCTCGTCCAGTGCGGCTTGGGCGATGGTCCAGCGGCCGCTGCGCACGGCCACCCACCCCAGGCCCAGCCGGTGGTGGTGCCGCAGGGACGCGCCGCCGACATCGTGGTCGCGGGCTCGGGTGAGCAGGTGCTCGGCGGTCTCGAGCTCGCACAGCGCCAACGCCACCGTGGCGCCGACGGCGTGCGGTGACGTCGGCAGGACCAGCGTGGTGTGCGCCGACTCCAGCAGCTCGGCCGCCTCCAGTGCGGCCACGAGTGGCGGCGTGCCATGGCCGGACGCAGCCGTCACCAGCGCCGCCGCGGTCAGGCGGAGGGCCTCGATCTCCAGCCCGGCGGCGCGGTCATCCCCATCGTCCTCCGCCGCGCCGGCGGACTCGGCCGACCCGCCGGGCAGCGGGCCGCCGGTGGCGACCCCGCCGATCGTGGCCAGCAGGGGCCACGCCTCGTCGTGCCGGTCCCCGGCCGGGGTGGCGGCCAGCTCGCCGTAGCGCCGGGACGAGCGCCGCCAGAACCCGCGGCCAGGGAGCAAGGCAGCCACCACGGCCAGCGCCCGGCGGCGGTCCGGCACCTCGGGATCGGCTACGACGGCGTCGGCCAGCCGCAGAGCAGCCACGGCATCGCCACCCAGGGCGGCGGCCTCGGCCCGACGGGCCGCGATGGTGGTCGCCGGTGTGCCCGCGGCCAGGGCTCGCTCGTACCAGCCCGCGGCCAGCTCGGGGGCCTCGCTCAGCGTGGCGTCGCCGGCGTCCACGTAGGCCGCGGCCACCGCCGGCCCCTGCGCGCCGGCGGCCGCGAGGTGCTCGCCGGTCCGAGTGGCCGGCGCGCCCCGCTCGGCCAGCGCCGCGGCCAGCCGGGCGTGGAAGCCGCGCCGCTCGGCCACGGGCGCCAGTTCGTTCACGGCAGCCGCCACGATCGGCACCGCGTCGCCGTGCGGGGTGACCAGGCCGGCGGCGTGCAGCGCATCCACCGCTTCGCCCAACGCCTCGGGCGCCAGGTCGGTTGTCGCTCCCAGCAACTCGTCGTCCAGGTCTGCGCCCGCGCTCAGCGCTCCCAGCACGGTGCGGGCCGCGGGTGGCAGCTGATCGACTTCGGCGCGCAGCGCGGCCACGAGCGACGGTCCCGGTGTCCCGGGCTCGATCGCCAGCCGGCCACCGGCCACGGTGCCGTCTGCCACCCACGACGCCAGCACCAGGCGAACCAGTCCGGGCATGCCCGCGGTGTGGTCGTCCAGCACGTCCACCAGCCGGTCGTCGACCGCCGCGCCGAGCACGATGGCGGCCAGCTCGCCGACCTCGGCTTCCTCCAGCGGACCGAGCGCCACCAGCGGCTGGCCCCGGCCGACCAGCGCGTCGAGCGTGGCCAGCGTGGGCTCGCCCGGAGCCGGGCGGTGCGCGATCGTCAGCGGGATCTCCTGCTCGGCGGCCCGCTCGGCCACGCCCACGATCACCCGCAGCGATGCGGAGTCGAGCCACTGCGCATCCTCGACGACCAGGGCGGAGGAGCGCGCCGTCAGCCGGGCCAGCAGTGCGTCGCGGGCGTCGCGCTCGGCGCGGTCGCCGTGGGCATCGCCCGTGTCGCCCACCAGGTGCTGGACGGCGGCGAGGGCGTGGTCACGTTCCAGGCGACGGCCGGTGACCCGGAGGGCCGGGGCCTCGCGGGTGGCAAACCGGTCGACGATGGCAGCGACGATCGCCGACGCGTCGGAAGTCCCGGCTCCAACGATTCCGAGCTGCGCCGGCCGGCCGTCGTCGGGCGCGGCAAAGGCCGCCACACGCGCCACGCGGGACGGGAGACGGCCGGCCATCGGGCCGAGATGGTAGTGGCCGCCCGGAAGGCACCTGACCAGGCCCGCCCTGGTGGCGTCGCCCTAGGGTGCGGGGCATGGACTTCGCCTTCAGCGCCAAGGCCGAATCGCTCCGCGACGAGCTGCTCGCCTTCATGGACGAGTGCATCTACCCCAACGAGGAGGTCTACCACCGCCAGGTCGCCGAGTCGGGGAACCCGCACTTCCACGCGCCGATCCTCGATGAGCTAAAGGTCGAAGCGCGCAAGCGGGGTCTGTGGAACCTCTTCCTGCCCCACGCCACCGAATGGACCGACGGGCTGTCCAACCTCGACTACGCCCCGCTGGCCGAGATCACCGGCCGGAGCCATCTGGCGCCGGAGGCCCTCAACTGCGCCGCGCCCGACACCGGGAACATGGAGATCCTCACCATGTTCGGCAGCGACGAACAGAAGGAGCAGTGGCTGCGGCCGCTGCTGGAGGGCGAGATCCGCTCGTGCTTCGCCATGACCGAGCCGGCCGTGGCCAGCTCGGACGCCACCAACATCTCGCTGCGGATCGAGCGTGACGGGGACGACTACGTCCTCAACGGCCGCAAATGGTGGATCAGCGGCGCGGCTCGTGAGCGCTGCCGGGTCGCCATCGTGATGGGCAAGACCGACCCGAACGCGCCGCCGCACCTACAGCAGTCGATGATCCTCGTGCCGATGGACAGTCCCGGCCTCAGCAACCTGCGCGCCCTGCCGGTGTTCGGTTACCAGCACAACGAGGGCCACTGCGAGCTGCTGTTCGAAGACGTGCGGGTGCCCGGCTCCAACTTGCTGGGCCAGGAGGGCAGCGGCTTCGCCATCGCCCAGGCCCGGCTGGGGCCCGGGCGAATCCACCACTGCATGCGCGTCATCGGGGTCGCGGAGCGGGCGCTCGAGGCCATGTGCCGGCGGGTGCGGAGTCGTACGGCGTTCGGCAAGCCCCTGTCGGATCAGGGTGTCATCCAGTCCTGGATCGCCGACAGTCGCATCGAGCTCGAGCAGGTGCGGCTGCTCGTGCTGAAGACCGCTTGGCTGATGGACACGGTGGGCAACCGGGGCGCCCGCATCGAGATCTCGGCCATCAAGGTGGCGGCCCCCAACGTGGCTCTGCGGGTGATCGATCGGGCCATCCAGGCACACGGCGCTATGGGCGTGTCCGACGACGTGCCGCTGGCCTCGATGTACGCGTCGGTGCGCACGCTCCGGCTGGCCGACGGTCCCGACGAGGTGCACCGCATGTCCGTTGCCCGGCGCGAGCTGCGCAAGTACGAGGAGTGATGCGGCCGTGTGGCTCCGGATTGCACAGGGCGTCAATACGTCGCACTAGCGTGGGTGCCGGCTCCCCGGGGGAAGGGAGCCGCCCGTTCAATGCAGGGGGGAATGACGCCATGCTGCGGCGAGCCTTGCTCTTGATGCCCGCCGTCGTCCTTCTCGGAGCCGCCGCGGGCTGCGGTGGCGGGGGCGACGGGTCGTCCGAGTCGTCATCGGGATCCGAGCCGTCGGAGCAGAGCGAGATCGGCGACGCCGCGTCCGCGGAGGGGGCGCCGGGGGCCGAGGGGGAGACCGGTGAAGCCGCCTCGGAAGGCGCTCCGGGCGACGATCCGGGGCTGCTACCGGGCGACGGCCCGGTCGAGGGCGCGCCGGAGATCACGTTCACCGGTGAGGGCGGCGAGCAATTCTGTACGCAGATGACCGACTTGCGGACCACGTTCGCCGCTGACGACGCACCCGAAGCCAGCTACGCGGTGCTGGCCGACCGGATCGCGGCGATCACCCCGCCGCCGGAGCTCGCGGGCGACTGGCCCGAGTTCGTGGACATGAACCGCTCGCTGGCCAATGATCCGAGCGGTGAGGAGCTGCGCAACGCTTCACCGGAAAGCATGCAACGCTTTGCCGATATCTCGACCAGAGTGTCCGAGTACATGACCCAGGTATGTGGGCTCTGACCAGCAGGAGGCTGCAATGCGTCCGTCCTTGATCGCGGGCGCAGGCGCGGCCGCTGCCGCCCTCGTGATCGCCGCCTGTGGCGGCGGGAGCGGCTCAGGGGACGTCGAGGCCTTCTGCTCGGAGTACAAGAAGGTCGAGGAAGAGCTGGCGCAGCTGGACGACTCGGATCCCGATGCCGTCGACGCCGTGTTCGACCGCATCGACGACCTCGATCCGCCGGACGAGATCAAGGACGAGTTCCAGGCCATGACCGAGTTCAACCGGACGGTCTATGCCGCGAGCCAGGACGTCGATCTCGACGACCCTGAGGCGGCTGACCGCCTCCAGCAGGAGTTCACCGAGCGCGCCGAGGGCCTCAACGAGGCCAGCGACAAGGTCAACGACTACCTGATGGAGAACTGCGACATCGGCCCGACCGACTGAGGGCCGCTCAGGAGGGCGGCCGGTAGATCGTGAGGCTCACCCGGGTGCCGTCGGCGTCCGGGGTGAAGGCCACCTCGTCGGTGAGCGTGCGCATCAGCGGTATGCCCAGGCCGCTCTCGTGGCGGAGCCGTCGGGGGTCGGTCGCCGCGGGCAGCGTCTCGACCCGATCGGGGTCGAAGCCGCGGCCGCGATCAACGATGTCGACGGTGACCTGGTGGTCGCCGATGACGCAGCGGACCAGGACGGGGCCCTCCGCGAGGATGGCCTCGTGGGCCTCGATGGCGTTGGAGCACGCCTCGGTGACGGCGATCTTGAGGTCATCGAGCCGGGCCACGCTCAGGCCCGGGGCCAGCGATCCGACCGCGGCGTCGACGATGAGTCGTACGAGCGACAGATAGGCGGGCCGGGCCGGGATCTCCAGCTCGACTACCGCCACCGGTCAGCCTCCGGCGACGGCCGCGTCGACGGTGGGCAAGAGCGGGACCGCCCGGTCCAGCCCGGTGATCTCGAACAGCCGAGTGATGCGACTCTCGGTGGACACCAGCCGCAGGTCGCCACCGTGGGTGCGGGCCCGCTTGAGGGCGCTCACGATCATGCCGAGGCCCGTGGAGTCGAGGAAGTCGACACCGCCCAGATCGAGCACGAGGCGCGAGCGGCCCTGGTTCACCAACTCGATCAGCTGCTCCCGCAACTCCGGGGCGGTGGCCACGTCAAGCTCGCCGAACACCGACACGACCGCCCAGCCTGAGATATCGACCACTTCGGTTCGTAGCTGCATGGCGTGCTGGAGAATACCCGGTGTGTGCGGCGGCGCTCGCCAGAGCGAGTCTGCCCTGGTGGAGGCGTAGTCGCTGTGTGACTGGCACTGGGGGCTACACACGTGGAATTCCATCGGCGTAACCTGTGCGTCGGCCATGGCCCTCGTCGCTGCCGATCCGCTCGATCGGGTCGATCCGCTCGACCTGATCCAGGCCGCGCTGGCGGCCCGGGCCGGCGCGCCCGCCGGCTACCCGATCGACGTGGTGGACCTGGGCCCGCTCGCCTATGTCCACCGGATCCCCCCTCGCCGGGCCCGCACCGCGGCGCTGCGCAATCCTTTGCCGCCGACGGTGGCGGAGCACATGGGGGTGGATGCCCTGTGGACCCACCAGGCCCAGGCCATCGACTTGGCCCGCGAGCGTCGGTCGGTCGTGGTGGCGACGGGCACGGCTTCCGGGAAGTCGCTGTGCTACCAGGTGCCGCTGGCCGAAGCGGCCGCCGCCCCCGTTCGCCGAGGCACGTCGCTGCTGATGTTCCCCACCAAGGCGCTGGCCCACGACCAGCTGCGGGCCCTGGCCGAACGGGGCTATCCCGGCGTGGTGGCCGGTGCTTACGACGGGGATACCGGCGGCGACGAGCGGGCCTGGATCCGGCGGCACGCCACCTGCGTGCTCACCAACCCCGAGATGCTCCACAGCGGCATCCTTCCGCATCATGACCGCTGGGCGACGTTCCTCGGCCGGCTGCAGTACGTCGTCGTTGACGAACTGCATGCGTTCCGCGGCATCTTCGGCAGCCATGTCGCCCACCTGCTGCGCCGGCTGCGCCGTCTCGCCCACCACTACGGGGCGGATCCGACCTTCGTGTGCTGCTCGGCCACCATCGGCCAGCCGGAGCGGCTGGCCACGGCCTTGTGCGGGGTACCGGTTGAGCCGGTGCTCGACGACGGCTCGCCGCGGGGGGAACGGCTGGTGGCGGTGTGGAACCCCCAACCGCTCGACGTCGTCACCGGGGCCCGGGTGTCGTCCAACGGGGAGACCGCGGGGTTGGTCGCCGAGCTGGTGCGGTCGGGTCAGAAGACGATCGCCTTCTGCCGCAGCCGGCGCTCGACCGAAGTGGTGGCCGCCGACGTGCGCCGCCGGGTCCCGTCCCGTTTTCGCCGGCGGGTCAAGCCCTACCGGGGCGGCTACCTGGCCGACGAGCGCCGCGAGATCGAGGAGCAGCTGTTCGGCGGCCACCTCGATGGCGTCATCGCCACCAACGCGCTGGAGCTGGGCATCGACGTGGGCGGGCTGGACGCCGTGGTCCTCAACGGCTTCCCCGGGACCATCGCCTCGTTCTGGCAGCAGGCCGGTCGGGCCGGGCGATCTGCTCGGGCTTCGGCCGCGGTGCTCGTCGCCGGCTCCGATCAGCTCGACCAGTGGGTGGCCGCTCATCCCCTCGAGCTGGTGACCCGGGCGCCCGAGCCGGTAGTCGTCAACCCGGCCAATCCCTACGTGGCCGACGCCCACTTGCGCTGCGCGGCTCACGAGAAGCCGCTGACCCACGCCGACGAGCGCTACTGGCCCGGGCTGCTGGACGAGGTCGTCTTGCGCCTGGCTCTCGACGACCAGGTGGTGGTGCACGAGCGGGCCCGAGGGCGCGGCCCGCAGGCGCTCTACGCGGCCGGGGGGTGGCCGGCTCATGGCGTTGGGCTGCGGGTGGGCTCCGGGGGTCAGGTGATGCTGCGCACTGCGGACGGCGAGCCGGTGGGAACCGTCGAGCTGGGCCGAGCCTGCGAGCAGGCCCATCCGGGCGCGGCGTACCTGCACGCCGGACAGTCGTGGCGGGTTGTCTCGCTCGACCTCGACGAGCGGCAGGCCGTGGTCGAGCAGGACGACGGATCGACCTACACGGTCCCCCGCACCGACGTCGACATCCGGGTGGTGAGCTGTGATGCCCGGCGTCGGGTGGGCGCGTTCGAGGTAGGGCTCGGCACGGTCGAGGTCCACCAGCAGGTCACCGGCTACCAGCGGAAGGAGGCGATGAGCGGGGAGTCGCTCGGCGTCACGCCGCTCGACCTGCCCCGCTCGACCCTGACGACCCGGGCCTTCTGGTATGCGGTGCCCGACTCGCTGCTGGCGGCGGCCGGGGTCGACCGCTCGGACGCTCCCGGCGCGCTGCACGCCGCCGAGCACGCGGGCATCGGGGTGCTGCCGTTGTTCACCATCTGCGATCGCTGGGACGTGGGCGGCGTGTCCACGCTGCACCAGGCCGACCTCGGTGGGCCCGCCATCGTCATCTATGACGGCTACCAAGGCGGCGCCGGGGTGGCGGAGCTGGGCTATGAGGCGGCCGAGCGCCACGTGGCCACGACTGCGTCGGTGATCGAGGCGTGCCCCTGCCTCGAGGGCTGCCCGTCGTGCGTGCAGTCGCCCAAGTGCGGCAACGGTAACGAGCCACTCCACAAGGCGGGGGCGCTCGCCCTGCTGCGGGCGGCGCTGGCCTGAGTCCCGGGTGGCGGCGCTCATCGCTCGATCCGCATGGTCGCCTCGCTTCGCAGGGTGACATCGCCGATCGCTCGGCCGACGAGGGGCAGCGTGGTCGGCTCCCGGTAGCGGACCTCGACCCGCACGCTGGTGCCGACCTCGCCGCGGAGGCCACTGTCGACTTGGAGGCGGCCGGGGTCGAGGGGCCCTGCCCGTACGGCGGCCCGCCGGGGCGCGCCCGGATCGGGATCGACGGCCGCGGCCCGAGCTGCTTCCCGGGCCGCGTGGGTGACCAGGAGTTGGTCCCGGGCCAGCACCACCGCCTGCACGAGCGCAAGCATGAGCAGGACAAGAAGCGGCAGGACCAGCGCCAGCTCGACGGTTGCCTGTCCGCCGTCGGGTCGCCGCTGGAGGGCGTGAGTCATAGGGAACTCGTCAGGTGATCGACCACGGCCTGGAACAGGCCGACGATGGCGCCGGTGTTGGTGGCCCAGGCGACGACCCCGAGCGCCAGGCCGCACGCGGCGAGGATCACGAGGGCGTACTCGGCGGTGCCCTGCCCGCGCTCGTCGGGGCGGGCGGGGAGCGTATGTGTGGGGCGGAAGAGGGGATGGCGAGGCAACGGAGTCCTTTCGGGGGAGGGTTGGTCGGCGGAGTCGGGACGTCAGAGGCTGAGGGCGCCGAGCGACCCGGCGAGAAGCGGGATGACCGTCAGCGCAACGAAGGCTGGGAAGGTGGTGAGCAGGAGGGGGAAGAGCAGGGTCACGGGTAAGCGCCGGGCTGCTTCCTCGGCGTGGCGGCGCCGTCGGGCTCGGGCCTCGATGGCGACCCGCTCCAGGGCCGGGAGGAGGGGACTGCCGTAGCGGTCGTGCTGGGCGAGGACATCGACCAGCGGTCGCGCCTGGGGCCCCACTCTCGCGAGGTGTGCGAGCGCGCCCGCCAGCGGTCCGCCGGCACGGAGGTGCGCAGCCGCCTGTCCCATGGCGGCCCCGATGGGGCCGCCGGGCCGGTCGGCGATGGCGGTGAGCGCGGCGGTCACCGGCAGGCCGGCCGCCGCGGTCAGCGAGAGGAGCTCGACTACGTCTGGGAACTGATCGACCAAAGCGGCGTCGTGGCGGCGACGTGCCGAGCGTGCCGTGAGCACGGGGACCGCGACGGTGCAGGCCAGCGGGACCGGCGCGAGCGCAGGCGCCACGGGCAACAGGCCCAGGCAGGCCAAGGTGGCCCACCCGGTTCGGCGGTCGGCGCTCTCGTCCAGGCCTCGGGCAGGAAGGTCGGCGAGGGACGCCTTGCGGTGAGCAGGCAGGGGCGTCCGTTGGTCGGGAGAGCGAGCGGCGGTGGGGCGGGGACCGGCCGCAGGGGTCGCGGCCAGCCGCTGGGTTGTGTAGCGGCGGATCGTGGCGCCAAGGGCGGTGACCCAGGACGCGCGGGGCGTGGGCCGTGGCTGGATCTCATTCGGGGCCGGTCGGGCGGGCAGCGCGTCGGGGTCGTCAGGAATGCGGGTCGTGGGTTTGGGCCACATGTGTGGGGCAGCGGCGAGCAGGGTGATCCAAGCAGCGGCCACAGCCAGGGCCGGCGCCAGGGTGTGGTTGGCGGTCATCGTTGGGGGCCTCGGGTGAGGCGGGACATCCACCAGGCGCCTGCGGCGTCGAACGTGAGGCCGATCGCAAGGCAGGTCCAGCCGGCGGGACTGCCCAGGAGGAAGTGGGCGGCCGGGGTGTCGCCCATGACCAGCAGGGTGGCGAATGCGGCGGGGGCCAGAGCCAGGACGAGGGCGCTGGTGCGGGCTTGAGTGCCCAGGGCCCGACGTTCGGCGGCGAGGTCGAGGCGCTCGCGCAGGGTGGCGGCGACGCTGTCGACGGCATGGGCGGGCGTCGAGCCGACGACCGTGGCCAGGACGAGGGCGGTGGCCGCCAAGCGGGTGCCGGGGTCGTCGTGCTGAGCCGACCAAGCGTCGAGGACTTCGGTCATCGGGCGGCCGTGGGCGGAGGTGCGGGCGATCGCGGTCAGCTCGGTGCCCAGCGGGGCCTCGACCGTTGTGCCTGCTTCCGCGAGGGCGACTGGGAGGGAAGCGCCCGTTCGTAGCGACGTGGCCAGGGTCTCGAGGGCGGGTGGGAGCTGGGCCGCGCGGTGACGGCGGGTCGCGGCTCGGGCGTGCGTGTGCTGATGGACGAGGACCGCGGCCGCGGCGACGGCCAGGGCGATCGCGGCTCTGGGGCCGGCCGTGAACGCCATGGCCGCGAGGCCGGCGGCCAAGAGGGCGAAGAACAGCCCGCGAGGGCTGCGCGGGGAGGGTGGGCTCTCGGCAGCGGCGGCGAGCCGGGCTCGAGTGCGGTGGGCGGCGGTGGGGATCATCGGCTGCCGTCCGCCGCGCCGCCACCGAGGGGTGAGTGACGGCGCGGCGGTCTCCGGCAACCGGCGGCCGCGCTGCCGCCGGGACCTGTCAGGGGTTGGGTGGTGACCAGGCCGTGCGGGCCGGCGACCACCTCGGCGACCGCTTCGATGCGGCGGGCGGCGCCGGCGCCGGCTCGGGCCACATGGATGACTAGATCGACGGCGCCGAGGATCTGCGCACGCACCGCGTCGAGTGGGACCTCGGTGCCGCCGAGCAGGGCCATCGTCTCGATGCGGCGGATCGCGTCGGTTGGACCGTTGGCGTGGCACGTCGACAGGCATCCGCCGTGCCCGGTGTTCAGCGCTTGGAGCATGTCGAGGGTTTCGGCGCCGCGGACCTCGCCGACGACGATGCGGTCCGGTCGCATGCGCAAGGCGGCGCGTACCAGGTCTCTGACCCCGACCGCGGCGAGGCCGTCGGGCGTGGCCGGCCGGGTCTCCAGCCGGACCACGTGGTCGCCGGGGAGGCGGAGCTCGGCCGCATCCTCCACGGTCACGACTCGCTCGCCCGCGGGCAGGTGCGCGCCGAGGGCGTTGAGCAAGGTGGTCTTGCCCGCGCCGGTGCCCCCGCAGACGATCATGTTCAGGCCGGTCTCGACCGCTTGGACGAGCAGGTCGGCAACAGGGCGCTCGCAGAACGCGTCGAGGGGCACGGCAGTAGCGCCGAAGCGGCGGATGGTCACGGTCGGCCCATCGATGGCTAGCGGTGGCAGGACCACATGGACCCGAGAGCCGTCGGGGAGGCGGGCGTCGACCACCGGGCTGGTGCGGTCGGCCCGCAGGCCGAGAGGGGCGACCACCCGCTCGACGAGCAGGTCGATCGCCGGGCGGTCGAGGACGATCGTGGTGCGCTCGAGCCGGCCCGCTCGTTCGGTCCAGACCCGACCCGGTCCGTTGACGAGGATGTCGCTGACCGTCGGGTCGACCAGCAGCGGTTCGAGCGGGCCGAGGCCGCCCATGCGGGCTTGGACTCGGGACACCACCCCGGCGACCTCGTCCACCGCCAGCAGCGGGGCCTCTGTTCGCACCAACGCTGCGAGGTGTCGCCCGTCGATCGGGTCGCTCGTGACCGTGGCCAGCACCCGGTCGTGAACCAGCGCGTCCAGCGGGAGGGAGTCAGGCGGCATCGGACAAGGCCTTCGCCAGAGAGCGCGGGAGACGGCCGGCGAGCATGCCCGCGTCGACGGTGCGGGCCACGGCCGGGTCGAGGACGACCTCGGCGAGGATCGGCACCTGGATCACCTGCTGGACATCGGTGGTGGTCAGGACGCGGCCCGGTTCGTGGACCACGACGACGCCGGACGGGCGGACCGGCGCTTCCCTGGCTCGTCGCAGGGCCATGTAGCACGGGCGGATCACGAGGATCGACCGTCGCGCCGCGCCGATGAGCGTGGTCGCCACCGAGTCGCCCGCGGGATCGGCGGGGTTGCCGATGCGCCCGCAGTCGATGACGGTCGGGCGGGACGAGCGAGCGAGGAGGGCGGCCAAGAGGCCGGCGCGGGCCGGGTTCAGGGCGCCCTCGCCTCGGGGGAGCAGGGCCACTCCTGGGGCGACCTCGATCTCGATGCGGCCGAGCGCGTCGGCGGGGACGCCCGTGCCCGCGGCCAACCAGCCGCTTATCCCGGGGGACGCCGGCTCCGGGAGGCCGAGGGCGGCCGGGAGGTCGCCGGCCAGGTCGGCCAGCACGGTCGGGCCGCGACGGGCGGAGAGCAGGGCCAGGGCGGCGGCCACGACCGTGGTGCCGGCGCCACCTTTGACGGACCAGCAAGCGATGAGCATGGATTGACCTCCACGGAGGCGGGAGCGTCGGGTGCGATGGTCAGCCCGGGGGCTGGCTTCGGTGGGTGGGCAGGCGACGAGCATCAGGGGACCTCCGCGGGCGGCGGGGCGGCGCAGCGGTTCGCAGTGGCGATTGGGGGCGGCACGGTCGGGGTGGGCGCGGAGGACCGAGGTGCGATCGGGCCGCGCCCTCGGCGAGGCGCGCCAGGGCAACCCGGTCTGCGGCTGCGAACGGCGCGGACGCGTCGGATATCGAAGGAGTCCTCCAGCGCACCGTCGGGTACGCGGCGGGCTCGGGGTTTGGCCGGAGCGGTCGGACCAGATGGGTTGCGAGGGCGGCAGACATGGGAGGACCTCCACGAACGCGGCAGGTGAGGCGACGAGCGCGAGGGTCCTCCCGAGTGCCGGACCAGAGTGCCAGGAGCAGTGGCGAAAGCCCGGAAGTGGGTGACCGACAGGGGAAGATAGTGATTCACGCCAACAAGGGTCAATACATCATGGAAAATAATGTAGAGCGCGGTGACACGGATCACCCCTGGCGGGATGGGCGTGCGGCGTGGGCGCCAGTAGGGTCGCCCGTCGTGGAGGCCGCCTTCTTCGACCTCGACAAGACCGTGATCGCCAAGGCGTCGATGGTGGCGTTCAGCGGGCCCTTGCACCGGGCCGGGTTGCTGTCGC
>DASRJN010000386.1:0-7924 GCA_035649455.1 Acidimicrobiales bacterium | reverse complement strand
CTCAACGAGGAGCTCATGCTCGCCCTCAAGTCCCTGGGCTAAGGGCGCGGCTGGGTCTGCCCTCGCGAGCCGATCTCGGCGCGCTCCAGCTCCCCGCCGGCGGCGTCGTAGGAGGTCACGGTGATGATGGTCTCGTCCTCGACCGGCACGAAGCCGATGAACGCGGTGAACGCCTGACCGTCGAGCGCCACGGGGTACATCGCCATCTCCGTGGGGCTCGCCATCCCGAGGTGCTCGATCGTGGCCCGGG
This sequence comes from Acidimicrobiales bacterium, assembly GCA_035649455.1. Classification (GTDB taxonomy): domain Bacteria; phylum Actinomycetota; class Acidimicrobiia; order Acidimicrobiales; family VFJN01; genus ZC4RG19. The sequence goes on along the minus strand of DASRJN010000386.1, from coordinate 7,674 downwards.
CCACCAGGCCGTCGCTCGCCGCGAACACCGCCCGCTCGGTCTGCCCGTACACCACCTGCGGGCTCAGCCGCATGTCGCCCGGCCCGTCGACCGCATCCCAGGTGAGGGACTCGACCTTGCCCCCGATGTGCAGCTCCAAGCCCACGTCGCCGCTCTCCGCGGACGTGGCGGTGAGGGTCCAGCCGGTGCCCGCCCGGTCGCCGGTGGCCACGTCGGTCGAGACGATGGACTCCGCCGGGATCGATTCGGTGGCCGAGTCGTCGCCCTCCGTTACCGCGTTCTGGCTCTGGATGCCATGCTCGGCCAGCAAGCCCTCGATCTCGCCGTCCCGGGCCAGGCCCAGCTCGGCCACCAGTCGCAGCAGCTCGTCCTCGGACACGCCTCGGCCGACCGCGGTCATGAGCAGGCCGGACGGCTCACGCCACTGGACGTAACGCTCGAACGGGAACCCGGGCGTCTGCGTCGAGCCGATGACCGCATGCCCGCCCCGCACCTCGCCCGTCCGGGACTCGGCTGCCCACGGCCGGGCGAGGTCGACGTCCACGGCGTCGCCGGGTCGCTCGACGATCCTTATGAATCGCTCAGCGTCCCCGGCCCCGGCCCCGGCCGGGCCGTAGTACGCCACCAGAGTGTCCGGCGCCAGAAAGCTCGGCTGCGAGGGGACCCCGAGGGTGGAGCTGGCCGGTCCCCGGGCGATCACGTCGAAGCCGGGTGGCAGGGTGGCCGGGTCGAGGCTGGGCTCGGGGCCGGCGGCCTCGGCTGCCTCCAGCACGAGCTCACTGCGCAGGCGCTGGCCGACCACCGCATAGGTGGCACCATCCACACCCCACGTCACGAACTCCACGTCGCCCACCGATTGGAGCTCGCCGGGTCGACCGGCGATCGTGACCGGCTCACCCTCCAAGGACTGCGACCACACGGTCTCGAGACGGGCCACGGTGATGGTCGCGCCGCCCCACGGGTCCGCCTCGTTCGGGAGGCCGTAGACCACCACCTGGCCGTCGGGCGGCGCGTCGTTGTACTGCTGGGCGATGGCGGTCGTCAGGACCAGGAAGGGCTCGTAGCCCTCCGGCAGCCAGCGCGGCAGCAGGTACGACGGCTGGCCGTTGGTGACCGGAGGCGACTCGTCGTCGTGCCGGGCCAGCAGCGAGCCGGCGATGGCCGCCACCACGATCAGCACGGCGGCCACCAGCAACCACGGCCGACCCGGGCGCCGGCGGTGCGCCCGGCCGTCCGGGAGCCGGACCAGCCGGATGTCGTCGGGCGGTGCCTCGGCCGCGGTCATCAGGGCGGCACCGGCGGCGCGGCCCCGGCGGTCGAGCGCGGCCAGGGCCGCGATCTCCGGCTCGCTCATGGGGTCCAGATCCTCGTGGTCGGGGCTCATCGCTCGGCTCCGTCCTGTGCGTCCACCAGGCCCAGGGCGTGCGCGAGGCGCAGCCGCCCCCGGTGGAGATGGGCTTTCACGGTGCCTTCCGCACAACCGAGCACCACCGCGATGTCGGCGATCGGCAGGTCCTCCAGATAGAACAGCGCCACGGCCTGGGCCTGGCGCTCGGGCAGCTTGCGAACCTCGGCCCAGAAGTGGCCGTCCGGCATCTCCGGCTCGGCCTCGTCGGCCCGCCCGCCCAGCCAGCGCCCGTAGGCCCGGCGCTCGCGCCCGGCGCGGCGCCCGCGGCCGGCGGCCCGGTTGGCCACCACCCGCCGGGCCCACGCGCCCGGCCGGTCGTAGCCGCTGACCTCGCCCCAGCGCTGCCAGGCAGCCTCCAGGGCCTCCTGGGCCAGGTCTTCCGCCACCCCCCGGTCGCCGGTGAGCGTCCAGGCGAAGGCGACGAGGGGCCGGCGCTCGTGGGTGGCGAAGGCGTCGAAGTCTGCTGGCGTGTGACTGCCTGGCGCCACCGACGTCCCCCCGGCTCCGGGCGGCCCCAGTGCCGCGCTTCCTGCTGCGTCCATGGCGTGTACTCGCCGCAGCAGGGCCGCAGGTTTACACCGCCGGCGGCGGCCCGGTCAGGAGCGCACGCAGGGTGCGGCGCAGCACCTTCTGGGCCTGCGCGGCCGAGTCACCGGCCTCGCTGCGCAGGCTGTCCCACATGCCCCACGACGCCGTCGCCGCGAGGGCGTCGAGCAGCTCGCGGCGCTCGGCCGGCGGCAGGCGGTCCAGCTCGGGGCTGAACGTGGCATCCACATCGCAGCGCAGGAACACGTTGCCCTGGGCCACGGCCTCCCGGATCTCGGGGGCGAAGGGACCGTGCACGGCGGCGGCCCGCCGGAACGGAGTCACCGCCTCCAGCAGCGCGGCGCGATAGCGGGCGAAGGCGTCTATGCGGGCATCGCGCGCCAGCGCAGGATCCACCGCCACCACCAGCAGCGACAGCCGCTCGACCACCCGCTGGACCACGGCGGTGTGCAGCGACGGCAGGTCGTCGAAGTGCTGGAACACCGACCGCACGGACACACCCGCCCGCGCCGCGATGCGGGGCGCAGTGGGACGCACGTCGCCCGCCTCGACCAGCGCGATGCTGGCGTCGACGATGGCGTCGCGGGTCCGCGCGGCGCGCGCCGCCCGGCCGTCGGTCGGCAGTGTGGCCTCGGTCACGGGACCCGGAGACTACCTCGGTGCCATCTCCGATCTGCCACCAGGGTGTCAGGCGCCCGTCGGCGCCACCGGAGACCCGTGGTGCAGGATCATCCGCCACGATCCGTCGATGAGACGGAACAGGTTGACCGCAGCGACCGTGGCGCCCACGTTGTCGCCGATCAGGTTCTCGTCGAGCGTGACCCACGCCAGGTCCCCGGACAAGTGCACGCGCTCGTCGGTCAGGATGACCTGCAGGTGCTGGGGCCCGCCGAACAGGGCGAACCACGAGCCCGCCACCGCCCCCCAGCCGTGCAGCGTCTTCCACCCCGGGTGGGTGCACACGACGTCGTCGTCGTGCTGCCACAGGTCCGACATGGCATCGAGGTCGCGGCCCTCGAACGCTTCGTAGAAGGCGCGGTTGGCGGCCAGCACGGCCTCGACGGTGGTGTCCGGCATCGGCCGCCGACCCTACCGGCGCCCGGACCCCATTTGGTCGGACGGGCACCCTCGCTGCCAGCATGGACCGATGCCCTGGGTCTCGCCCTCCCCCGTCCCGCCCCCGGGATCGGCGCGGCTGGTGCCGTCCTCCGACGGCGTCACGGTCGCGCTCCACGACCTCGGCGGCGAGGGGGTGCCGGCGCTGTTCTGCCACCCGACCGGGTTCCTGGGCATGACCTGGGCGCCGATGGCGGCAGAGCTGGCGGACCTGGCCCACGCCTGGGCGCTCGACTTCCGGGGCCACGGCGACAGCACGTCGCCGGCGTCGATGGACTTCGACTGGGAGGGGATGGCCGACGACCTGCTGGCCGTGGTGGACGAGGTCGACGTCCCGGCCGGGAGGCTGGTGGGCGTGGGGCACTCCATGGGAGGCACCGCGCTGCTCATGGCGGAGCTCCGGCGCCCCGGCACCTTCGCCCGCCTCTGGCTGTACGAGCCGATCGTCTCGCCCTGGCGGGTCGACGAGGGACCGCGGGTCAACTTCATGGCCGAAGCGGCCCGGCGCCGCCGGCCCTGGTTCACCGACCGGGCCGCGGCCTACGACAACTTCGCGGCCAAGCCGCCGCTGGACTCGCTCCACCCCGCGGCTCTGGCCGCATACGTCGCCTACGGCCTGCGGGACCAGCCCGACGGCGACGCCGTGGAGCTGAAATGCCAGCCCGAGGTGGAGGCCAGGGTGTTCGAGGGCGGCTTCGGCCAGGACACCTTCGCCCGCCTCGGGGAGGTCCACTGCCCGGTCACGGTGGCCATCGGCGCCGAGGGCGCGGGCCCGGCGGGCTTCGGGCCCCTGGTCGTCGAGGCGATCCCCCACGGCCGGCTCGACCGCTTCCCCGACCTCAGCCACTTCGGTCCCATGCAGGACCCCGCGGCCATGGCCGCCGCGGTCCGGGCCGAGCTGAGCACATAGCATCCGCCGCCGCTGTCATACCCCGCGCGTACGCTCCGTCCATGGCGTACGAGGTGCCCAGGTCGCTCAGCCCGTCGAAGGTGGCGTCGTTCACCGACTGCGCCCTGGCCTTCCGGTTCTCGGTCATCGACCGCCTGCCCGAGCCGCCGTCGGTGGCGGCCACCAAGGGCACGCTGGTCCATTCCGCGCTCGAGCGGCTGTTCGTCCTGCCCCCGGAGGAGCGCACCCCGGCCGCGGCCCGGTCGGGCCTGGCCGAGGCGGCGGCGTCCCTGTGCGATCATCCGGACTACACGAGCCTGGGCCTGGAGGGCGACGACGAGGCTGCCTTCCACGCCGACGCCGAAGCCCTGGTCGATGCCTACTTCCGGCTGGAGGATCCGCGCCGGGTCCGGGCCATAGGGCTGGAGCTGCGGGTCGAGGCCGAGCTCGACGGCATCCGCCTCCGGGGCATCATCGACCGGCTCGAGCTCGACGACGACGGCGAGCTGGTGGTCACCGACTACAAGACCGGCGCCCCGCCTTCCACGCAGCACGAGCGCAAGCGGCTGGCCGGCGTGCACATCTACTCCCTGCTGTGCGAGCAGATCCTCGGGCGGCGGCCCCGCCGGGTGCAGCTGCTCTACCTGCGCAACCCGCTGGCCATCACCACCGAGCCCACCGACCGCACCACCCGCGGCACCCGCCGCACGCTGGGCGCGCTGTGGCAAGCCGTCGAGCGGGCCTGCCAGCGCGAGGACTTCCGGCCGCAGTCGTCCCGCCTGTGCGACTACTGCCCCTTCCAGGCCTACTGCCCGGTCTTCGGCGGCGACCCCGAAGAGGCCCGGCGGGTGTCCGAGCAACTGGCCGCCGAGCGAGAGTCCGCTCGGGCCGCCGCGGCCGAGCTCGTGCCCGTCCCGGCGTGAGCCGAGGCCGGCGTTAGGCTCCGCCCGCGTGCCGGAGCCCCTCCACTCCCTCACCCGGGCGGTCGCCCGCTTCGACACCGCCATCGACACGCGGGTCGACGACCTGCGCGGGCATCCGCACCTCGACCGGCTGATGTACGCCGCCTCCGAGCTGGGCGACTTCAGCCTCATCTGGCACCTGGTGAGCACCACGCGGGCGCTCGGGCCGGACCGGGGCCTGAAGCATGCAGTGCGCGTGGCGGCCATCCTCGGCGTCGAGTCCGCCCTGGTGAACGGGCCGGTCAAGAGCCTGTTCAAGCGCCACCGGCCCGCCTGGGAGCAGGAACGTCCCCGCAAGTTGCGCCGGCCCCGCACCTCCAGCTTTCCGTCCGGCCACGCGTCGGCCGCCTTCACCGCCGCCGGCCTCCTGTCGCAGGACGACCCGCTGTGGCCGCTCTACTACGCCATCGCCGCCGTGGTCGCCTCCAGCCGGGTGTACGTCAAGATCCACCACCCCTCCGACGTGGTGGCGGGCGCCGTGCTGGGCATCGCCCTGGCTCAGCTGGCGAAGCGGCTGTGGCCGACGTCGTTCCCCTGAGGCTGCGCCCACGCAGCCGCGGGCCCGAGTGGCCCGGCGCTTCAGCGCCAAGAGCGGGAAGCACGTCCGAGCGGCCCGGCGCTTCAGCGCCAAGAGCGGGAAACACGTCCGAACGCCGGGAATGCGACGGCCGTCACATCGGTTACCCAATCGATGACTGAATTCGCCGTCAACTGGGATTACCGCTGCCCGTTCGCCCGGAACGCCCACGAGCACATCATCGAGGGTCTGAGGGGCGGTGCCGGCTGGGACGTCCGCTTCGTTCCGTTCTCGCTGGGGCAGGTGCATGTGCCCGAGGGCGAGCCCGACATCTGGGTCCGCCCCGATGACGACCGGGGCCTGCTGGCCCTGCAGGCGGGGGTCGTCGTCCGGGACAAGTTCCCCGAGCAGTTCCTCGACGTGCACGAGGCGTTGTTCGCCCTGCGCCACGACGAGGGCAAGCACCTGGAAGACCCCGACGAGGTGCGGCGCGTCCTCGAGAGCCAGGGCGTGGACGCGGACGCAGTCATGGCCGAGATCGCCAGTGGCGCAGCACTGGAGCAGGTGAGGATCGAGCACACGGCCTCGGCCGATGAGCTCGACGCCTGGGGTGTGCCCACGTTCATGCAGGGCGATCAGGCGGTGTTCGTGCGGTTCATGCACCGCCCCCAGGGCGACGCCGACCTTGCCATTCGCACCATCGAGCGGGTGCTGGACCTACTCGGCGACTTCCCTCAGCTGAACGAGTTCAAGCACACGTCGCTCAAGCGCTAGAACCGGCCCGAACACGCCGTCTCACCAGGTACGACGGTCACCCCTCCGCACTGCCGGTCCTCAGCCAGTCCTCAGCCTGCAGAACGAGCCCACGGTCGACCGCTCGGCGGATGACGGGACGTGTTGTCGAGATAGCTACCGCCGTCCTTGCCGGCGACCGCACCGAACTCGTCTACACCACCGACCTCGACCTGTGATAGTCGTGCACGACCACCGCGTGCCTGATGGATCACGCTGCCGCCGCCTGTGCGGTCCCCAGGACATCGTTGACAGTCAGCCCCACGAGACGGGTGACGGTCGGCCTAGATGCCTACCCCGCTCCAGCCAGTGCTGGCCTGGCCGGGCCTCGGCGCATGCGCCCGGAACGGCACTTGAGGGACAGCCGGATGGTCAGCGTCCGTCCGCGAGCCGGGCTGCCTCTTCGATCCGGTCGTGGAACGTCCGCCATGAGGCGGGATTGCTGATGTGCAAGTTGTCGCTCGCCCTGAGGAAGCCGGCTGCGCCGTCGATCGACTTGCGGATGATGTCGGCGTGACCGGGTGGCGCTGCGTCTCACAGGTCATGTGGACGAAAACGCGATGGAGGTGACCGGACTGTCTCCCCACCACCCCACTCGTCCGACGGCGGAAAGCGGGAGCTCGTCGATCGTTGCGTCGGCGAGTTCCAGGTGCTCCGGTAGAACTCAACTATCCACTCCGTCGTCTCGTCCGGCCTTGCCTACTTCGTAGGCTCCTCTTGCGAGGGTCAGGCGAGCAGCACCTGACGTGCCCTTTTGCCCTCGTCGACCTTGCGGCGTGGTCAGATTGGTGTCCACCCGATGACGCCGGCGCCGTCGGCCTAGATGGGCCCGATCCACACGTGATGCTCGCCGAACCTGTCGACCTTGGCTTCGCGAAGCGGTGTGCGAGGCCACAACTCGGTGTCTGACGCGCCCGGCTGACAGCGTTCCGGTCACAGTGGGCCAACGCGGCCCAGTCCTGTGCCTCGCGGTACCCGCGCTGGGTCATCTCGAAGGTCGGCAGGCTCTCGAACAGGAACTCCATCGACGCCACTGGGCGATGGCGGGTCTGGTCGTCGGCCACGAAGGGCCGTGGGCGGATCGCCGCGAGCTGGAGCGAGCCGATCGGCGTCTCGACGACACGGTGCCGGAGATCGTAGGCATGACCCGTCCGGTTTTCGTCGGGCGCGTGCACATACGTGACAGGCCGGTCCGGTACTTGGCGGCGATGTCGTCGCGCCCCGGCGTCATGATTGCGTCCCCCGGAAGCGGGCCGCCGCGACGAGTGCGTCGTCGGTGGGGCGCGCCCACCGCTTGAGCGCCGTCGCCACCACCCGCGCCACCGGATCAGCGAGCGCCACGTCGTCGGTGAAGTCGGGTGCGATGCCATCGGTGGCCATGAGAACCATGTCTCCGGGTTCGAGTTGGTGGGTCGACACCCGCACGGCCGGAAGCCGGTACCCG
>DASRJN010000385.1:0-5735 GCA_035649455.1 Acidimicrobiales bacterium | reverse complement strand
CCGACCAGCTCGGCGCCCCCGACCCGCTGAGTGAGTCGATGGGCACCGTCGTGGGGGCCCTCGTCGCCGTCGCCGGCGAGATCACCACCCAGATCGCCGGGCTCGAGACCACCCTGGCCGACCGTTTTGACCAGCACCCGGACGCCAAGATCATCCGATCCCTGCCAGGACTAGGGATGATCCTCGGCGCCCGGGTGCTCGCAGAGTTCGGGGATGACCCGAACCGCTACGCGAACGCCAAGTCTCGCAAGAACTACGCCGGCACGTCCCCCATCACCCGGGCATCGGGCCGCAGCCACGTCGTCCTCGCCCGCTACGCCCGCAACAGGCGACTCGCCGACGCCAGCTACCGCTGGGCCTTCGCCGCCATCACCGCCAGCCCGGGCGCCCGAACCTTCTACGACACCCGCCGAGCCACCGGCGACACCCACAACCGAGCCCTACGAGCCCTCGCCAACCGCCTCGTCGGCATCCTCCACGGATGCCTACGCCACCGAACCCTCTACGACGAACACATCGCCTGGGCCCACCGCACCCAACTCGCCGCTTGACGAACTAGGACCGTGGGATGTCTAGCTGCCCCGCGGCTGGCTGAGGGACGGTCTAGGGGATCGGCGGGTACGTCTCGCTGGTGGTCGGGTCCTCGTCCGTGCTGCTGGTCGTGGTGTCCTCGGTGGTGGACGTCGTGTCCTCGGTCGTGGACGAGGTGCTCCCGGGGTCCGTGGTCGTGGTGGTGGTCGAGTACGTGGTCGACGGGCGGATGGAGGTCGGCGTGCCCGTGATCCGCACGACGACCTGCCCGGTGGCGGCGTCGACCCTGGTGCCCGGCGGCAGGTCGACGACGACGTCCTGGCCCGACCGCGGGTCGACGATGCGGGCCCGCCGCGGCTCGGGCTGGACGACATCGCCGCTGACCGCGAAGGACACCGGTGTGGCGGGCTGGCTGGGCGGCAGTTCGGCGGGCGCCCCATCGGGGCCCGTGGCGCCGGGGACGTTCGGGCTGGACTGGTTGGCCACCGACCGGGTGGCCTCGGTGCTCGGCCAGGCGGCCACGGCCACCACGCCGAGCAGCAGCACGGCGCCGGCCAGCGTCACGCCGACCAGGGCGGTCCGCCGGTAGCGCCGCTCGCGGACCGGCGGGCCCAGCGGGGCGGGCTCGACAGCGGTCGAGGCCGGTCGGCCCGCCTCCATCGAGCCGCCCGGCCAGTCGCCCTCGGCGGGGTCCGCCTGCTCCCACGAGGCGCCCGCGCCGCCACGGGACGGCGGGCCCCACAACGGGACGTGCGGGACGTCGGGCGTGGTGCGCAGGCCGGCGACATCCGGGAGGTCGCGGACTTCGGGGACTTCGACAACGTCGATGGCGTCGGGAACGTCGGGCTTCGCGGGTTCCTCGGCCACGATGGTGGCCTCGATGATGTCGGGCGCGCCCGCGAGGCCCGGCGTGCCGATCCGGCCGTCCTCCCACAGGTCCCCATCCCCCCACGCCATCGACGTAATGATGCAGGTCCAGCGGCCCAGGCGCCAGCCCCCCTGCAGGGTGAGATCGCCCTAACGCAGGCGATGCGTCCTCCCCACGACGCTTACCTGACTATCGAGAGGCGAGCTGATCCCGGTAGATGGCGAGGCCCTCGTCGTCGAAGGCGACCAGCGTGACCTCGTCGATGGCGGTCGGGGTCTTGCGCAAGGTGTCCACCGCGACGGCCGCGGCTTCGCGGCGGGGGTAGCCGTAGACGCCGGTGGAGATGGCCGGGAAAGCGATGGTGGCCGCCCCGAGCTCGTCCGCCACCTCCAGGCTGCGCCGGTAGCACGACGCCAGCAGGTCGGGCTCGCCGTGACCGCCGCCGTGCCATACCGGTCCCACCGTGTGGATCACCCACCGGGCCGGGAGGCGGTGGCCGCCCGTGGCCTTGGCGTCGCCGGTGGCGCACCCGGCGAGGGCGCGGCACTCGGCCAGCAGGCCGGGGCCGGCTGCCCGGTGGATGGCGCCGTCGACCCCGCCCCCACCCAGCAGGCTGGCGTTGGCCGCGTTCACGATGGCGTCGACGGCCAGCGAGGTGATGTCCGCTCTCACTGCGAGCAGGCTTGCCACCGCGGCGAGGATAGGGCGGCGCGGTGGTCACAGGGCCTTGACACCGGACCGGGGTACGGGCCGTAGCGTGACGCCATGGGCGCCCTCCCCCTCACCCTGGGGGCGCTGGCCCGGGCGGCCGGCGTCAACCCCGAGACGATCCGCTACTACGAGCGCCGGGGGTTGCTGCCGGAGCCGCCCCGCACGGCCGCGGGCTACCGCCAGTACGGCGAGGGCGATGCCGAGCGGATGGCGCTCATCCTCAGGGCCAAGGAGCTGGGCTTCACGCTGGCCGAGATCGGCGAGTTGCTCGACGGCGGCGGCACGGGCGCAGACGTGCTGGCGGCCGCCCGCCTGCGGCTGGCCGGCCTCGACGAGCAGGCGGCCCGCCTCGACCAGCAGCGCCGGCGGCTGCGGGAGCTGTTGCGCGCCTGCGAGGCCGGCGAGGACGGCTGCATCACCCTCAACTTCTGATCCCCTCCCTTCACGAAAGCGACACGCCATGACCACCACTCTCATGCCCGACGTCACCGACGCGACCTTCGACGAGACGCTGGCGAGCACCGACCTTCCGGTCCTCGTCGACTTCTGGGCCACGTGGTGCGGCCCCTGCAAGATGGTCGAGCCGATCCTGGCCGACCTCGCGTCGGAGTGGGCCGACCGCCTGCGGGTGGTGCGGGTCGACGTCGACGCCAACCCCGAGGTCGTCCGGCGCCACGGGGTCATGAGCATGCCGACGCTCATGGTGTTCCGGGACGGCGAGCCGGTCCTCCGCCTCGTCGGGGCCCGCGGCCGGAACCACCTCATGGCCGAGCTCGACGAAGTGCTCTAGTCCCCGATCGGGCCCATGGGCCACGAAACGGTGCCTTCCCCTTGCGCCGCGCCCGCAACTGGGGAAGAATCCCATCAATGTAATTACACGTGTGGAATCCCGGGTGGATCCTCCAGTGGATGCTTGTGGAACCCACCCGAGCCACACGGACCGATGGCGAAGCACCGGGAAGGGGGCCAGATGAAACTCCCCGTGGCCACAGATCCCGACGACCGCACCTGGCAGGACTACGCCAACTGCCTCGGCGTCGACCCCGACCTCTTCTTCCCCGAGCGGGGGGCATCCACTCGCGAGGCGAAAGAGGTGTGCCGGGGCTGCATCGTGCGCGCCCAGTGCCTCGAGTACGCGCTCGTCAACAGCGAGAAGTTCGGCATCTGGGGCGGAATGAGCGAGCGCGAGCGCCGCCGCATCCGCCGCCAGCGCAGCCTGGCCCGCCAGATCGCGGTCACCAGCGCCTGATCGAGGCTCGCGGGCGGCGCGGGGAGAGCAGGGATCGGGCTAGCGGTCCCTCGCCTCCCGCAAGGCCAATCGCGCTTCGATGGTGCGGTCGGGCGCCAGGTCGAGCTGGCGCCAGCGGGCGGGGTCGGTGCGGTCGAGGACGGCCTGGGGGATCAACCCGACCAGCTCGGCCCCGGCCAGCGGTACCCGGGCTGCCACCCGGTCCCAGGCCTCGGCGGGACCGACCGCCGCCGGGTCGACGAGGTTGAGCGACACCTGCACCCGCTCACCGACGGCCAGGCCCAGCGCCCGCACTTCCGGCGACCTGACCTCCGCCGCCACGGCGCGGGCCCGGGCCAGGTCCGGCTCCACCAGCCAGAGGTTCCAGGCCACCAGCACCCCGCGGGCGCCGACCGCGACAGCCCCGGCGGTCGGGTGCGGTTCGGGCGGGCCGGCGTCGGGCGCCAGCTCCCGGAAGGCCAGGCGCCGCACCTCGGGCAGCGTGCGCTCCGGCCCGTAGGCGAAGCCCGGCACCCCCAGCTCCGCCGCCATCCAGGCCAGGAAGCGGTCCCGGGCGGCGACGGCGTCCGCCAGCGTGGCGCCCGCGAGGGGCACGAACGGCACCACGTCCACCACTCCGATCCGGGGGTGCACGCCCCGGTGCCGGCGCAGGTCCAGCCGCTCGACCGCCTCCCTCGCCACCGCCCGCGGCGCGTCCTCGCCCACCAGGGTGAGCACGGACCGGTTGTGGTGGCGGTCGCGGTGCACGTCGAGCAGGTCCCGCCCAGCCGCCGCGGCGATGGCAGCCACGACGGCCGGGCGGGCGCCTTCGCTGACGTTGAGCACGCATTCGAGGTGACGGTCCGCTAGCGGGGTGTCCATAGGTTCCGGCCGGGCCGGCGCACGGAGCGCCGGCGGAGGAGGAAGTCAGATGTCAGTGAGGAAGCGGGCGACAGCAGCCGGGTCCGCGGTCGCCATGATGCTCGCGTTCGCCGGGCAGGCCGGCGCCGACTCGGGCGACGACGCGGCGACCGCCCAGCTGGACGACTGGTCACAGCGCAGCCCGGAGGCGGCGGAGCGCATCGCGATCATGCGGGATGCCGGCCTGACCGACCGCCAGGTCGTCACCCTGATCGAGGATCCGCTGTCGGTGGCCGAGTCCTCGACCGAGTACGAGACCAGCGACAACGTCACGATCACCGACGAGCCGACAGACGACTCCGTGCCCGTGGGTGACGGCCTGTTCGCCGCACCGGCGGCCGGCGCCGAAGCGCAGGCCGCGGCCGGGGAGTCCTGCGGCCACGTGATCACGCGCCACGACGGGTCCGCCTTCGCCCAGCGGACCGCCCGCCTGACCCTGCAGACCGACTGGTGCTGGAAGGGCGGGACCATCCAGGGCACGCCGATCATGTCGCACTCCTCGAGCGTCACGACCTACGGCACCGCCGGTGGCTGGCGGGTCGGGGGCTCGTACGACGGCAGCCACGGCTGGCTGGGGACCGGCCACAAGCGCTATCGCACCGAGGCCAAGGCCGACTGGACCTTGCAGGCCTGTGTCCCGTTCGTCGCCTGCCAGCAGGTCGGGTCGGGTACGGCGTGGGCCCGCCACGAGGTCGACGGCTCCGGTCACGTCCGTAAGAGCCAGGGCGGTTGGCCCTGAGTCCCACGCTGGTGGAGGTCCGCTCCGGGCCTCCACCGCTCACAGGGAATCCACTGTTTGCGACCAGGTCGCAAAGGGAACAGGAGAAAATCTGCGGGAACCGCGCGCGGGCGTTGTTTGGCGCGGGCGCGCCGGTACAGTTGCCGCCGTGAACCTCGGACCGACGGAACTCTTCATCATCTTGCTGGTGGTCCTCGTCCTGTTCGGCGGGGCCAAGTTGCCGAAGCTCGCTCGCTCGATGGGGCAGGCTCAGACCGAGTTCAAGCGCGGTCTGAAGGAAGGCAACGCCACCCCCACCGACGCCGACGACGAGCCCGACAAGGCCTGAGTCGCGGACGCACACCACCGCCCGGTAGGCATCGCCACCGGGCGGTTTGGCGTGTCTAGGCCCTGATTGCCCAGGGTCGGGGGGTGAGGGACCGGCTCAGTCGCCGGTCCCTGCGCTTGCCATCTCTGCCATCCGCCGTCGCTTGAGGATGCGCCGCCGCTCGCGTTCGGAGGCACCGCCCCAGACGCCGTGGTCGATCCGGTTCAGGAGGGCGTGCTCGAGGCACTCCTCCTTGACCGGACAAGTAGCGCAGACCCGCCGCGCCACCTCTACTCCCACGCCGTCGCTCGGGAAGAACAGGCCCGGAGACTCGTGGGCGCAGTTCCCGCGGGCCATCCACTCGGTGTCCATCTCTCCTCCATGTCTCTGCCCAGCGCCCGCACCGTGCCCCGGGGGGAGGCACGCCCGA
>DASRJN010000384.1:0-31543 GCA_035649455.1 Acidimicrobiales bacterium | reverse complement strand
CGGCGCCCCTCGACGTCGACCAGCCACGAGCCCTCGCCCCGGGCCGCCACCACGTCGTAGTAGCGGGGCAGCACCCCGGCCAGCGCCTCGTGGTCGCGGGCCAGCCAGGCCGCCGTCGTCTCCGCGGTCACCGTGGTCACGAGCCCTCCAGGGGGTGGGTGTCGATCTGCGCCTTCTGCAACCGGCCCGAGTAGTCGACGTACACGGTCTTGAGCTGGCTGAACTGCTCGATGCCCCGGGTGCCCGCCTCCCGGAAGCCGTTGCCCGTGTGCTTGGTGCCGCCGAACGGGAGCGGGATCTCGGCGCCGATGGTGGGGGCGTTGACGTAGACGATCCCGGTGTCGATGCCGTCGACGGCCCGCAGCGCGGCGTTGATGTCGCGGGTGTAGACCGCCGCGGACAGGCCGTACTCCACGCCGTTGACCACCTCGAGGGCGGCGTCCAGGTCGCCCGCCTCGATCACCGCGAGGACCGGGCCGAACACCTCCTCCCGCGCGACGCGGTGGTGGGCCTGCACCCCGGTGAGCACCGTGGGGGCGTAGAACGCGCCCCCACAGCCGTCCACGGTCACCGGCCGGCCGCCGGTGGCCACCGCCGCCCCCTCGTCGACGGCGGTGGCCACCATCTGGGCGATCCGCTCGGCCGAGCCGGCCGTGATGACCGGGCCGACGTCGATGGCCGGGTCCTGGGGGTCGCCGAGGCGCAGCTCGGCCGCCCGCTTGACGACCCGGTCCACCAGCTCGCCGGCCACGTCCGGATGGGCGATCAGCCGGCTGGTCGAAGTGCAGCGCTGGCCCGAGGTGCCGAAGGCGCCGAACACCGCGCCGTCGACCGCCAGGTCGAGGTCGGCGTCGGGCAGCACCACCATGGCGTTCTTGCCCCCCAGCTCCAGCGACACCACCCGGGGCCCGGTCTCCATGGCCGCGGCCGCCACCTTGCGCCCGGTGGGGACCGACCCGGTGAAGCTCAGCGCCCCCACGCCGGGGTGCACGGCCAGCGCGGCCCCGGGCTCGGCGTGCCCGTGGACCACCTGGATCAGATCGGCGGGCACCCCGGCCTCCACGCACGCGGCCACGAAGGCGTCGCAGCAGGCCGGGGCGTGCTCGCTCGGCTTGATGACGACCCCGTTGCCCGCCAGCAGGGCGGGGAAGATCTTCCACGACGGGATGGCCACCGGGAAGTTCCAGGGGGTGATCATCCCGACCACGCCCACCGGCTGGCGGGTGGTCCAGCACAGCTTCGAGCCCAGCTCGGACGGCACCAAGTCGCCCCACGCGGCCCGGCCCTGGCCGGCCACGAAGGTGGCCATGTCCACGGCCTCCTGCACGTCGCCCCCCGCCTCCACCAGCACCTTGCCGGCCTCGCGGGCCACCAGCGCGCCCATCGCCTGCTTGTCCCGCAGGATCACGTCGCCGGCCGCGGCGATGACCTCGGCCCGGGCCGGCGCCGGCCGGCGCGCCCAGTCCCGCTGGGCCTCGGCCGCTCGGGACACGGCGGCGTCGACGTCGGCGGCCCCGTGCTCCGGGAACTCTCCGACCACGTCGTCGGGGCGGGCGGGGTTGACGGATCGGAACGTCGTCACGGGCGCTCCCTGGGAGTAGTAGTTGAAACGTACGTTTCAGTCGGTCTGTTGACCGTATCATCTCGTCCATGTCCGAGGTGGCCGAGCGCATCGAAGCGCACCGCGACGTCCTCTCCCCCACCGAGCGCCAGGTGGCCGAAGTGGTGCTGCGCGATCCCGAGTCGGTCGCCTTCGGCACCGTGGCCCGGGTGGCCGAGGCCGCGTCCGCCTCGGGAGCCTCGGTGGTGCGGCTGGCGACCCGGCTGGGCTACCCCGGCTTCAGCGGCCTCCAGGCGGCCGTGCAGTCGGCCATCGGCCAGCAGTTGCGGCCCGCGGCCGAGCGCATCCGGGGCGAGACGGGGTCCGATGTCGTGGACCGCACGCTGCGGGCCGAGCTGGAGAACGTGCACCGCACGCTGGCGGCCGTCGCTCCCGACGACTTCGACCGGGCCCTCGACCTGCTGGCCGACCGGCGCCGCGAGGTGCTGGTGGTGGCGGGCGACGCCGAGACCGGGGTGGGCGCCATGTTCGCCACCGCCCTGGCGCTGGTGCGCGAGGGCGTGAGCCAGGTGACCGGGTCCGACGTGGCTGTTGCCCGGCAGCTGGCCGGCTGCGGTCCCGGCACGGTCGTGGTGGCGCTCGACCTGCGGCGGTACGAGCGCTGGGTGGTGGAAGCGGTCGCCCGGGCCGCGGACGCGGGCGCCAGCGCGGTGGCGGTCACCGACAGCCCGCTGTCCCCGCTCGCCGAGGCAGCCGCGGTGAGCTTCGTGGTCAGCGCCGAAGGCGCGGGCCCCTTCGACAGCCACGTCGGGATGCTGGCGCTGACCAACGCGCTGGTCACCGGCGCGGCGGCCCGCCTGCGCCGCAGCGCCACCCGCCGCCTCGACGCCGTGGAGGCGGCGTGGCGCGCGGCGGGGGCCCTGGTGGATCGATAATCTCCGCCCGATGGCGGGAAACCTCGGCGCGACGACGGTGCACGCGCCCACGGGCATGGTGGCGACGGCCGACCACCTGGCCTCGTCGGCCGGGGTGGCGGCGCTGCGGGCGGGCGGCAACGCCGCCGACGCGGCGGTGGCCGCGGGCGCGGTGCTGGCCGTCACCAACCAGCACCAGTGCGGCATGGGCGGCGACCTGTTCGCCCTGGTGCACGAGCCCGGCCGGCCGGTGGCCGCGCTGTGCGCCGCAGGCCGGGCCGGTTCGGGGTCCGACTCCCAGCAGGCTCGCGCCGAGGGCCTGGACCGCTTGCCGTTCCACGGCGACGTGCGGGCCGTGACCGTGCCGGGCTGCGTCGACGGCTGGCTGGAGCTCCACCGCCGCTACGGCCGGCTGCCCCTGTCCCAGGTGCTGGAAGCCGCCGTCACCTACGCCGCCACCGGCTTCCCGGGGTCGCGGCTGCTGGCCGCCACGGCGCCGGCGATCCTCGAGCTCGACGGCGCCGAGGACTACCTGCACCCGGCCATGGCCGCCGGCGGCCGCCTGCCCGCCGGCACGCTGATCCGCCGGCCGGGCGTCGCCGCCGCCCTGGACAAGATCGTCGCCGAGGGTCGGACCGGCTTCTACCGGGGACCGTTCGGCGACGGCCTGCTGCGCCTGGGCGGCGGGCTGTTCAGCCCGGAGGACCTGGATCGCAGCCAGGCCGAATGGGTCGAGCCGCTCATGGTGCGGGTGTGGGGGCACGACGTGCTGACGCCTCCGCCGCCGTCGCAGGGCTACCTGACGCTGGCGGCGGCGGCGGTGGCCGAGAGCCTGGGCGTGCCGGACGACCCCGCCGATCCCGCCTGGGCCCACCTGCTGGCCGAGACGGCCCGGGCGGTGGGGCGCGACCGCGACAAGGTGCTGGCCGACGGGGTCGACGGCGCCGCGCTGCTGGACGCCACCCGGCTGGACGCGGCCCGCGCCGCCATCGACCCCGAGCGCCGGGCCACCACCGCCCCGCTGGCGGCCGGAGGCGGGACCACGGTGTGCTGCGCGGTGGACCGGTCCCGCATGGGCGTCACCCTGATCCAGTCCAACGCCTCGGGCTGGGGCGCGCACCTGATCGAGCCGGCCACCGGGATCTTCCTCCACGACCGGGGCATCGGCTTCCGCCTCGACCACGGGCACCCGGCCGAGCTCGCCCCAGGGCGGCGCCCACCGCACACGCTGGCGCCGGCCATCGTCATCCGGCTCGACGGCGGGCTGCGGGCGGTGCTCGGCACCATGGGCGGCGACACCCAGCCCCAGATCGTGCTGCAGGTGCTGGCCCGCCTGCTGGTCCACGGCCAGTCCCCGGGGCGGGCGGTGGGCGAAGGCCGCTGGGCACTGGGAAGCAGCGGCGGCTTCCAGACCTGGGAGGGCGATGGCCCCGGCTTCCTGGCGGTCGAGGCCCACGCCGCACCGGAGTGGGACGCGGGCCTGGCCGCGCGCGGCCACGAGGTGCGCCGCAGCCCGCATGCCGTCGACCACGCCTTCGGGCACACCCAGGTCATCGAGGCCACCGACGGCGTGCTGTCCGGGGTGGCCGACCCCCGCGCCCTCGACGGCGCCGCCGCGGGCTACTGATCAGGAGGGCGTGAGGCTGCGCCCTCGCAGCCGTGGCCCGAGCGGCCCGGCGCCTTGGCGCCAAGAGCGGGAACCATCAGCGGGGATCCGCGAAGGCCGGGGCGCGCTTCTCGAAGTAGGCGGTCACCGCCTCGACCTGGTTCGGCGTCCCGATGAGCGAGCCGATCACGCGGCGCTCCTCGGCGTACTGCTCGGCCAGGCTCACGGTGCCGGACAGGTCGATGAGGTGCTTGATGCCCCGGATGGCGTCCGGGCTGCGGCGGGCGATGTCGGCCGCCAGCGCCAGGGCGTCGTCGAGCGGTGTGTCGCTGGTGCGGGTAGCCAGGCCGAGGCGCACGGCCTCCTCGCCCGACACCATGCGCCCGGTCCAGGCCAGCTCCTTGGCCACATCGGGCCCGACCAGGCGGCCGAGCGTGGCGGTGCCGGTCATGTCGGGCGACAGGCCCCAGCGGATCTCGAGCACCGACAGCTTGGCCTCGGGATGGACGATGCGGATGTCGGCGCCCAGCGCGATCTGGATGCCGCCGCCCAGGCACGGGCCCTGGATGGCGGCGATCACCGGC
This sequence comes from Acidimicrobiales bacterium, assembly GCA_035649455.1. Taxonomy (GTDB): domain Bacteria; phylum Actinomycetota; class Acidimicrobiia; order Acidimicrobiales; family VFJN01; genus ZC4RG19. Next base: position 26,878 of record DASRJN010000384.1, on the reverse strand, counting down.
ACCGGGACCTCGGACCACGTGTGGGCCGCCTGCTGGCCGCCGTGGGTGATGCGGCCTTCCTCGATCCGGCCGATCCCGCCCACATCCTGCCCCTCCCCCTGGTCTGCCCCGGCCATTGCCTGGAAGCCGGAGAAGTCGAGCCCGGCACAGAACGCCCGACCCTCACCCGACAGCACCACGGCACGCACGGACGGGTCCTGCGCCAGGCGGTCGCCCGCCTCGATCAGGCCGGCGATCACGGCCCCGTTCAGGGCGTTGAGCTTCTCCGGGCGGTTCAGCCGGACGTCGGCCACTCCCCCCTCGATGTGGACGGTCACGGCATCGGACATGCCGAACACTCTGCCCGGAGATCGCCGGTAGCGTCGAGGCGATGGCCGAACCGCGCACGCTGCCCGTCACGTCCGCCCTCATCGACTACGTGGTGGACCACGGGTCGTGGCCCGTGGACGAGGTGCTGGCCGACCTCCATGCGGAGACCGAGAAGCTCGGCCGGGTAGCCCGCATGCAGGTGGGCCCCGACCAGGGCCAGCTGCTGACGTTGCTCACCCGCATGACCGAAGGCCGGCGGGCGGTCGAGCTGGGCACGTTCACGGGCTACTCCGCGCTCTGCATCGCCCGAGGACTGGCGCCGGGCGGGACGCTGCTGTGCTGCGACATCAGCGAGGAGTGGACCGCCCTGGCCCGGCCGGCCTGGGAGCGGGCGGGTCTGGCCGACCGCGTCGAGCTGCGCATCGCCCCCGCCCTCGACACGTTGCGGGCGCTGCCCCCCGACGAGCAGCTCGACCTCGTCTTCATCGACGCGGACAAGGGCAACTACCCGGCGTACTGGGACGAGCTGGTCCCCCGGGTGCGACCCGGTGGCCTGCTGCTGGCCGACAACGTGCTGTGGTCGGGCGTGATCGCCGACCCGGAGCACACCGAGCCCGACATCGTGGCCCTGCGCGCCTTCAACGACCGGGCGGCCGGGGACAAGCGCGTCGAGGTCGCCATCCTGCCCGCCTTCGACGGGCTCACCATCGCCCGCAAGCTCTAGCAATTCATGGATCAGGGGGAGAGATGTCCGACGAGACCTGCAGCGTGCTGTTCAACGCGCGGTGCTCCAAGTGCCGCCAGGCCCGGGACCTGCTCGATGAGCAGGGCGTCAAGGCCGAGTATGTGCGCTACCTGGAGGACACGCCCTCGCGGGACGAGCTGGTCCGCATCTTCGGCCTGCTGGGCCTCGACGACCCCCGGGGCATGATGCGCAAGGGCGAGCCCGAGTACCGCGAGCTGGGCCTCGCCGACGCCGACCATGACGCCCTGTTCGACGCCATGGTGGCCCACCCCATCCTCATCGAGCGGCCCATCGTGGTCAGAGGTGACCGGGCGGTGGTAGCCCGCCCTCCGGAGCGCCTGCTGGAGCTGCTCGACTGACCGCTGTGAGCGTTTGCTCATATTGACACACGTTCAATGAGGCCCGCCGACCTGCCCTCGCCGGTGGACCCGCCCCGCGGCTGCCGCTTCCGCACCCGCTGCCCTCGGGCCGAGCCACGGTGCGCGATGGAGGAGCCCCAGATGCGCCAGGTGGCTCCCGACCAGTACGTGGCCTGCCACTTCCCCCTGGTCGCGCCGGCTCAGAGGCCCAGCGAGGCGGACTCCAGCGCGGCCCGGGCCTCGTCGGAGCCGGAGATGTCCACCGCCGCGGCCGCGCCGCGGCCGGAGAGGTAGAGCACGAGCTCCTGAGGGCCGCCCACCAGCCGCACGTTGGGGGTGCCCCGGGCCGGAACCTCCCCGAATCCGGGAGCCTCGAGCGCCACGCCTGCACCCTTGACCCGCCGCAGCATGAAGCGGGCCGTGCGGCGCACGTTGCGCCACAGCGAGGCGTCGAGGTCGGGCCGGTCGGTGCGGGGGCCCTCGCCGTTGGCCCGGCGGACGTCCTCGTGGTGGATGAACCACTCGGCCTCGTTCAGCAGCGGGCGCAGGCCGGGCACGCGCCACGGCAGCAGAGGAGGGCCGCCGCGCAGCCGCTCGACGATGCGCTCGTAGCCCTGAGCCCGGGCCCCGTCCATGAGCCTGGTCTCGAGCGACGCGAACCGCCCGCCGCCCAGGATGGCCAGCCCGGACCGGGGGTCGGTCTCCCGGACGAGGAGGTGGGCCGCCAGGTCCAGCGTGTCCCAGCCCTCGCACAGCGTGGGGGCATCGGGGCCCTTGGCCACGAACAGGTCGCAGAGCTCGGCTCGCTCGCGGGCGTCGAGGGGCTCGTCAGGCATCGGCAGTAGGGTACGCGTCCATGGCCAATCCCCCCGCCTACGAGATCGACGACAACGCCACCTACGAGGTGACGATCGCCACCGACAAGGGCGCGATCGTGATGGAGCTGCAACCGCAGCTGGCACCGAACACGGTCAACAACTTCGTGGCGCTGGCCCGCCAGGGCTTCTACGACAACGTGACGTTCCACCGGGTCGTGCCAGAGTTCGTGATCCAGGGCGGCGACCCCGAGGGCTCGGGCCGCGGCGGACCCGGCTACCGCTTCGCCGACGAGCCCGTGAAGGGTGAGTACACGCTCGGCGCGGTGGCCATGGCCAATGCCGGGCCCGACACCAACGGCTCGCAGTTCTTCATCTGCATCGACGACTGCACCCGCAAGCTGGACAAGGCCTACAACCTCTTCGGCTACGTCACCTCCGGGCTCGACGTCACCCAGCAGATCCGCCAGGGCGACGTGATGCGCACCGTCACCGTCAACGAGAAGCCGGGTTCCTAAACGAAAAGACGTCGCCAGTAGGCTCGGGGGATGTCCCCCGAGCCGCTTTACGAGCCGCGCGGCGCCGACTTCTCGCCCACCGAGCACACCCGCGGGCCGTGGGACCCGCGCCACCAGCACGGGGGCGCGGTCGCGGCGCTGTGCGCCCGCGCCGCCGAGAAGGCCGCGGGCCCCGAGTTCTGCCTGACCCGCCTCACGCTGGAGCTGATGCGCCCGGTGCCCCTGGAACGCCTGGCCCTCGACCTGGTCGTCCCCCGGCCCGGCCGCCGGGTGCTGGGGATGACCGTGTCGGTCAGCGCCGGCGACCTGGAGACCGAGGTGGTCCGAGCCCACGCCGTGGCGGTCCGGCGGGCCGACCTGCCCACGGGCGAGGGCCACGAGAGCTATCTGGAGCCGGGCCCCGAGGAGTCCCAGGGCGCCCCGTTCGAGTTCGGCGCCGACGACGCGCCGGCCTTCCACCGCACCGGGATGGAGCTGCGCTTCGCCGACGGCGGCGACCGCCCGGGCCCGGCCCGCGTGTGGTTCCGGTTGCGCCGGCCGGTGGTGGGCGACGAGGAGCCGAGCGGCGTGCAGCGGGCCGCGGCCGCCTCCGACTTCGGCAACGGCGTGTCCTGGGTGCTGCCGTTCGAGGAGTGGATCTTCCTCAACCCCGACCTGACGCTGCACCTGGCCCGACCCCCGGCCGGGGAGTGGATCGGGCTCGACGCCCACACCCTGCCCAGCGACCAGGGCATGGGCATGGCCGAGAGCGCGCTCTACGACGAGCGCGGCCGGCTCGGCCGGGCGGTCCAGAGCCTGCTGTTGCAGCGCCGAGACACCTAGGCCCCGTGGGCCGGCAGAACGACCACAACGTCGCCGCGCTGCACGAGGCCATCGCCGCCGCGGTCCCCGAGCGCCAGTGCATCGTGGCCGGCGGCCTGCACCGCTCCTGGGCCGACGTCACCGACCGGACCCGGCGTCTGGCCGCCGTGCTGGCGAGTGCGGGGCTCGGGCTGCGGGCCGATCCCGCGTCGGGGGCGCCGTGGGAGTCCCCGCACGACCATGTCGCCCTCTACCTGCACAACGGCCACGAGTACCTGGAGGGCATGCTCGGCGCCTGGAAGGCCCGGGCCGCCGCGGTCAATGTCAACTACCGCTATGTCGCCGCCGAGCTGCGCTACGTCCTGGCCGACAGCGCCGCCCGCGCGGTGGTCTACGACGGGGCCTTCGCCGCCACGCTGGCCGAGGTGCTCGGCGGGCTCCCCGACCTGGCCCTGTTGCTCCAGGTCGACGACGGCTCGGGCGCGCCGCTGCTGCCCGGCGCGGTGCCCTACGAGGCGGCGCTGGCCGGGGCCACGCCGGTCCCGCCCACCGGGCTGTCCCCCGACGACCGGTACATCGTCTACACCGGCGGCACCACCGGCCGGCCCAAGGGGACGCTGTGGCGCCAGGGCGACTTCCTGGCCACCGCCCTCGGCGTGACCGGTTCGGAGGACGCGATCGTGGCCGCCGCCCGGGCCCGAGCCGGGCTGCGCACGCTGCCGTCGGCGCCGTTCATGCACGGCGCCGCCCACTGGAACGCCATCTCGGCCTGGACCTCGGGCGGCACCGTGATCGTCCAGGACGATCCCACCCGGCTCGACCCGGCCGACGTCCTGCGCACCTGCGCCCGGGAAGGCGTGACCGCGCTCCAGATCGTGGGCGACCCCTTCGCCCGCCCGCTGCTCGACGAGCTCGACGCACTCGACTACGACCTGTCGGCGCTTCGCTTCCTCCTGTCGGGTGGTGCGGTGCTGTCGGCCCCGGTCAAGGCGCGCTTGCGGCACCGCCTGCCGGGGATCCGCATCGTGGACGTGCTGGGATCGTCCGAGTCCGGGCGCCAGGCGGTGGGCGGCGACGAGGGCGGGTTCCGGCCCGAGGCCAGCACGGTGGTGCTGTCCGAGGACCGCACGAGGATCCTGGCCCCGGGCGACGACGAGGTGGGCTGGCTGGCCCAGGCCGGCCGCGTGCCGTTGGGCTACCTGGGCGACCCGCCCAAGACGGCCACCACCTTCCCGGAGGTGGATGGCGTGCGCTACGCGGTGGCCGGTGACCGGGTGCGGCTCCGGCCCGGCGGCGAGCTGGAGCTGCTCGGGCGGGACTCGGCCACCATCAACACCGGCGGCGAGAAGGTCTTCGCCGAGGAGGTCGAGCAGGCCCTCACGTCGCACCCCGATGTGGCCGACGCCGTGGTGGTGGGCCGGCCCAGCGAGCGCTGGGGCAGCGAGGTCGTGGCCGTGCTGGCGGCCCGGCCCGGAGCCGAGCGTCCGTCCGACGCCGCGCTCCGGGACCACTGTCGCCAGACGCTCGCCGGCTACAAGGTGCCCAAGGCCTTCTGTTGGGTGGAGCGGGTCCACCGCTCCCCCGCCGGCAAGGCGGACTACCCGTGGGCGCGCGCTCAGGTGTCGTCGCCGAACTCGTCGGTGGTGTAGCGCCAGACCTGGGCGTCGGCGGGCCAGGACTTCTCCGGCAGGCCCGCCTTGCCCACGAGGCGGTCGACGAACTGCTCGGCCGCGGGCAGCTTGTCCCACACCGCGGGCAGGAAAGTGCCCCGGCGGCCGCCCGCCTCCAGCAGCACGCCGTCGATCCCGGGGCGCAGCGCGTCCACCAGGTCGTCGTGGCCCGCGGGCAGCGGGTCGAGGCCCGACAGCACCGACACCTTGATGACCGTGCGGTCCAGATCGCCCGGCGCCAGCGCGGCGAAGCGAGGGTCGGCGAACGCCGCGGCGCGGGCGTTGCGGGCGACGTCGCGCCACAGCGGCCGCCGGGCCTCCAGCGAACCGATGCACCCCACCAGCTCGCCGTCGCGCTCCAGCGTCACGAAGGTCGCCCCCGGCACCAGCGCGTGCTCGGGCACGTCCTCGTCGGTAAGCGGGTCCGGGGCGCGGGACGCGAGCTCGTGGGCGATGGCCGCCCGGGCCCGGGCCAGCAGCCAGCGCCGATCGTCGTCCGATAGCGGGCACGGCGGGCCGAAGGCGAAGCTGCCGTAGCCGACCACGCGGCGGGTGTCGCCCGAGCTGTCGGCCGACGTGGCCACGGCCAGCGTGCGGGGCACCATGCCCTGCGCCCTGGCTGCCAGCATGAGGCCGGCCACGGGGATGCAGCCGCAGGCGTCGTAGGGCCCGATGTCGCGCGTGCGGCCCTCCAGGATCGCCCGGCGCGTGCGCTGGTCCCGGGCGCGGGCCGAGGCCTCGTCCAGGTAGTGGCTGAGGTCGGACGACACCACCACCAGCGTCTCCTCGCCGCCCCACACCTGCGCCAGCGCCTCGGCCACCGCCGCCGGCGGGCACCGGCCCACCACCAGGGGGATCAGCGCCACCGGTCCCAGCACCTCGACCAGGAACGGCAGGTGGACCTCGATCGAGTGCTCGGGCCGGTGCGCGTCGTCGGCCTCCACCGCCCGGCCTTCATCGAGCAGGCCCTGGCACGCGTCGGTGTCCACCTCGACAGCGCCGAGCGGCGTCTGCCACGCCCGTGCGGTGGTCACCCCCACGCCCTGGACCGGCACCCGGTGGGCGGGGCCCGCCACCACCACCCGCTGGACCTGGCCCCGGCGGGAGGCCACGCTCCGGTAGGCCGCGCCCGCGGTGGGCCCCGAGTAGCGGTAGCCCGCGTGGGGGGCGATCAGCGCCTTGGGGACGACCTCGTCGGGTGCGGGCGCAGCTTGGGCCACGTGGCGGGCCACCGCGTCCCGCAGCTCGCCGGGGTCGCGGGGATAGAACAGCCCCGCCACGGCCGGGCTGCGCACCCATCCGTCGTCAGGCCCCCCCGGTGCCATCTCACGTGCCTTTCGCCGACAGCCGCACCGCTACCCGCCGGCGTCCCCAGCCGCCCGGCGGTCCCTCGAAGCGTCCGGGGACCTGCCAGCCACAGGCTTGGCAGCGCCCCTCGTCGGTCAGCCCCCAGCGACCCAGCTCGTACCAGTCGCGCTCGATGAGCAGGGCACCGCACCCGGGGCACCAGGTGCTCGACCCGGCCCGGTCGTGGACGTTGCCGGTGTACACGTAGCGCAGGCCGTTGCGCAGCCCCCACTCGCGGGCCCGGGTCAGCGTGGCCGGAGGCGTGCGGGGCGTGTCCAGCATCTTGAAGTCGGGATGGAAGGCGGTGAAGTGGAGCGGGACGTCGGGCCCCAGGTGCTCGGCCACCCAGCCGGTCAGCTCGTCCAGCTCAGCGTCGCCGTCGTTGTGGCCCGGGATCAGCAGCGTGGTGATCTCGAACCAGGCGTCGGTCTCCTGCTGGATGTACTCCAGCGTCTCCAGCACGGGCTCGAGGTGGCCCACGCACACGTGCTTGTAGAACTCCTCGGTGAAGCCCTTGAGGTCGACGTTGAGGGCGTCGAGGTGGGCGTAGAAGTCGCGCCGGGGCTCGGGGCAGATGTAGCCCGCGGTCACGGCGATGGCCTGCACCCCGACCTCGTGGCAGGCGTCGGCCACATCGGCCGCGTACTCCAGGAAGATGGTGGGGTCGTTGTAGGTGAAGGCCACGCTGCGGCATCCCAGCCGGCGGGCCGCCTCGGCGATGCCCTCGGGGCTGGCCGCGTCGGCCAGCGTGTCCATCTCCTTGGACTTGGAGATGTCCCAGTTCTGGCAGAAGCGGCAGGCCAGGTTGCAGCCGGCGGTGCCGAACGACAGCACCGACGAGCCCGGCAGGAAGTGGTCCAGCGGCTTCTTCTCCACCGGGTCGATGCAGTAGCCCGAGGACCGGCCGTAGGTGAGCAGGACGATGCCGTCGTCGGTGTCGCCGCCGACGTCCTCGGCCGCGGGCCGCCCGCGCACGAAACACAGGCCCCGCTGACCCGGCCGGAGCTTGCACGCTCTCGGGCAGACATCGCACTGCACGCGACCGTCTTCCAGACGGTGCCAGTACCGCGTGGGGTACGCCGCCGACGCGACGTCGTTCACCTCGCCACCGTAACCCCGTGGCGAGGCTTTGGGGAGCGGTCTTAGGTCCTGATCAGCCGAAGGACGAGCGTTGGGTGAGCTCTTCGCGCAGGTCCGGGGTCAGCAGCTCGCCCGCCCGGTGGACCAGATCGGAGGTCTGGTAGCCGATCGAGCCCACATCGCACTCGCGCGTCGCCACCACACCCAGGCAGCTCCCGTCCGCGATGGCGCTCACGAACAGGAAGCCCCGCTCCATGGTGATGATCACCCGCTCCAGCGCGCCCGCCGCCAGGTTGGAGCTGGCGGCCATTGCCAGGCCCGCGGTCCCGGCGATGATGGCGCAGAGCAGATCGCTCTCCTCCCCCATGAGGGTCTCCGACCGCGCGATGAGCACGCCATCGGACGAGACCGCCATGGCGTCGGTGACGCCGGCTGTCTCTTCCACGAACGTCTCGAGCAGCCAGTTGAAGTTGCGTGCCGCCTCGGTCGTCATGGTCACCTCCTGTCCGCCTCAGGCGCCTCGGTGCCGTCGACCCCGGGGGGTGTCCGGCCCGCAAGGCTGGTGAGAAACCGCTCCATCTCGGGCCGGGGCGCGGCGGGCGGGTCCGCCGGCGCCCGGCTCGTCGGCACCCGCCGCACCAGCCCGCTGGCCGTGCGGCCGGCGGTCGCGCCGCCGCCGGGGCGCACCGTGGGCCCGCCCACCAGCCGGCCGGACACCGTCCCGGGGCCCGCCGCCGCGGCCGGGCTCTCGCCCTCGGAGCGGGCGGGCCACTGGCGGGGCACGACGGCCTCCGCCGCGCTGCGCATCCCGGCCGGGACCGTCTCGCGGGCGGGCGCTGCCGTGCGCGTGCGCAGCAGCGTGACCGCGGCCCGCACGTCGTGGGCGGAGGGCTGCTCGGGGGGCGCGGCGTCGTCGGGCCACACGTCCTGGACCGCGTCGGTCGTGCCGAGGGGCCGGCCGGCCGCGGGGTGGTCCGGATGGGCAGTCAGCAGTATCGGGGGCAGCGTGACCAGGGCGGTGATCCCGGCCACCACCGACCCGTGCAGCCGCACGGAGATGCCGTGGCGGCCGGCCAGCACCGCGGTCACGTGGTGGCCCATGTACCGGGCGGGGGTGACGGTGAACGACTCGGCGCCGGCCAGGCGCTGGTTGGCGCGCTCCAGATCCTCCGGCGTCATGCCCAGGCCGTGGTCGACGATGGAGATGTCATAGCCGTGGGCGCCCATGTGCCCGCTCAGTTCGACCAGCTCCCGCGGCGGGGAGTGGCGCAGGGCGTTCTCGATCAGCTCGGCCAGGATGTGGGCCAGGTCGGAGGAAGCGCCGCCTCGCACCATGGCCGGCTCCAGCGTGCGCACCACCACCCGCTCGTAGTTCTCGATCTCGCCCAGCGCGGCCGGCACCACGTCCGCCACCTGCACGGGCGGCTGCCAGCGGGCGGGGGCCACCGGCTCGGACAGCACCAGGAGCGACTCGGCGTTGCGGCGGATGCGGTTGGCCAGGTGCTCGAGCCGGTAGAGCTGGTCCAGGCGGTCGGGGTCGGTCTCGCTGCGCTCGAGGTCGCCGACCGCGTCCAGCAGGCGGCTGAGCAGGTTCTGATTGCGCCGGCCCAGGTTGACGTAGGACTCGGCCACGTTGCGGCGCAACGCCGCCTGCTCGACCGCCAGCGTCAAGGCCGAGTACTGCAGGTCGTCGAGCGCCTGGGCCACGTCGCTCACCTCGTCCCGGATGCCGAACGCCGGTGGCGGCCGGTCGGGTACTGCGACATCGGTGCCGCCCGGGGCGTCGAGGATGTCCTGCACGGCGGCGGGCAGCCGGTAGCTGGCCATGGCGCCGGCCTCCTGGCTGAGGTGGCGCAGCCGCCGGGTGATCGATCGGATCACGAAGTAGGCGACCCCGACGGCGACGCCCGGGACCACCACCGCGGCCGCCCAGTACAGGCGGCGCCGGGCGTCGGCCTCGGAGGCCAGGCGCGTGGCCTCACCGTCGAGGATCGTGGCCACGTCGTCGCGGAACGCCGCGTAGCCGCCCTCGGGACCGAGGGGCGTGGTCTCCAGCACCGCCTCGGGGTCGACCTCGCCGGCCCGCACCACCTGGTCGGCATAGTCGAGGAGGCCCGTGACCCGCGGGTTGGCCAGCAGGGTGTCGGCCGCCTGCGCGTAGGGCCCGGTCGCCTTGGTGCGCACCACCGCGTTGTTGCGCTCGACGTCGCGGGCCGCCTCCGCGATGCGGGCGGCCTCCTCGGGCTCGTCGACCCCGCCCGGGCTGCTGCCCCAATAGAGCAGCCGCTCGACCAGTTGCGCCACCGAGTCGGTCGCGTGGGACGAGTAGTGCACCAGGTCGTCGCCCTGGCGCAGCGCGGCTTCGTCGACCATCAGGGAGAAGCGGTCGTGGGAGGCGAACAGCGTTCCGATCATGTCGGTGTAGGCGGTGAAGACCTCGTGGGCCTCGTCGCGGTCGGCGGTGCCGCCCGCGACCGCGGCGGCGTCGACCCGGTCCCGCACGCGGTGCAGCTGCTCGAGGCTCTCCAGCGCCACTGCGTAATCGTCGTGCAGCGTGCCGTTCTGGTCCGCGATCTCACGGTGCAGGGCGGTGTGGGCCGCGTCGGTGGCGTCCCGCGCCGAGCCGACGTCGGCCGCGTCCAGCTGGATGTGCCCGCTCAGTCCCAGCATGTCGAGCAGGGCCAGGTTGCGCTCGGACTGCAAGGCGCTGACGAGGCCGGCCTGACCGATGGACGCGGTGGCCAGGTCGGCCTGGCGCATGACCTCGGAGGCGTGACCGGCGTTGGCCGACACCCCCATCGCCGCCCCGACGACCAGCGCGACGAGCGGAACGGCCAACGCGCCCGCAACCTTGGCGCGGATGGGGATGCGGCGGACCACGTGGCGGCTCCGTTCGTCTTGCGTCGGAGCCCGACCCCGGCCCCCGACCCCAGCAGATTCCTCGAGGCGGGCAGCCGTGGGCTGCGAAGGACGCCCGCGAGACGTCTCCCCAGCCCAACCCGGCGCGGCTGCAAGCCCGTACGGACTGCGATTTACCACGGACCCTAGCGCGCGGCCAGGTGACGTTCGTCACCGTTCTGACATGTGACAGAATGTGTTTCAGTCGTCTTTCAATGCGACTGCGTTAGGTGTGACGTTCATCTTTGGTTCATATGCCTGTTCGTCTACCGCACGGGCCTCGCCCGCGACCTCCGCGCGCAGCTCGTCGCGGCAGGACCGGCACGGTCCGTAGTAGGTCTCGGCGACTTCGGAGCCGCAGCGCGGGCAGGCGAAGCTCTGTGACTCGGACACTGCCATCCCCTTCAGCCCGCCACCGCCCGCAGCGCGCCGGCCGCCGCGTCCCGGCGCCGGACGACGAGCAGGTCGGCGGTGCGGAAGCTGGCCATCCGCGTGCTCCAGGAGTCGATCACGTCGCGGCCGTCACCGCGGCGGAAGAACGTCGTCATCGGGCCCTCTTGCTGGTAGGCGTCGGCGCCGTCGACGGTCTCGACGGTCCGGTCCCGCAGGATCACCTCGAACGTCGGCATGGCGCAGACGGTACGGCGCACCGCCTGTGCGCTACGAGAGGACAACCCTGTGAACTCACGGGGGACAAGTCACCGGGCGCGTGCTGCCGCGCGCCGAGCGTGGGAGCGCCACGACTCTGACACCAGGGGATGGGAGGCCAGGCGCTCCAGGCCGTCGGGGTCGTTCTCCTCGTGAGCGTCGATCCACTCCCCGATCGTGAAGCGGTCCTCCGGCGTCTCCAGGCGTTCCAGCGCGTCCCCGGCGCCGACCATGCCCGCCCGCTCGATGGTGAAGTAGGAGCCGAAGCGCCGGGCGGCGGCGAAGCGGTCGACGAAGGCGGCGTCGCCCATGCGGATGCCCAGCTTGAAGCAGGGGAACCGGGGCTCGCTCACCCGCAGCACCGCGGTGCCGGCCCGCCAGCGCTCCCCCACCACCAGGGCCCGGAGGTCGACGCCCACCAGCGTGAGGTTGTCGCCGAAGGTGCCCGGCCGCAGTGGCTCACCCAGCTCGCCCTCCCACCAGGCGTAGTCCTCGGACGCATAGGCGTAGACGGCCTTGGTGTCGCCCCCGTGCACCCGGCGGTCGGCCTGGTCGTCCCCGGTGAGGTTGATGCCCTCCGCCAGGACCCGGCCGGGGACCGGGGCCTTCCAGATGGCGGTCGTGACCGTGCGCCCGTGCCAGGACACCTGGCGGGGCCGGCCGACGTTGACCGACAGGATCGCTCCGGCGGGGGCGGTCATCCCGCGCTCCGGGACCGGGCCAGGTGGGCGGCAGCCTTGGCGCGGTTGCCGCACGTGGCCATGTCACACCAGCGCCGCCGGCCCGCCTTGCTGACGTCGTGAAACAGCAGCACGCACGCCGGGTTGGCGCAACGGCGCACCCGGTCCGGATCGAGCGCCAGCGCCGGCACGGTGGCCGCCGCCAGGTCGAGGCGGAACTGGGCGTCCGGGTCGTCGGACCGGAGCACCAGCCGGGGATCGGGCGCGGGGGCCAGCCCCAGCGTGCCCCGCACCGGCCGCAGCACGGCGTCCACGTGCCCGAGCCGGTCGGGATCCTGCTCCGGCGGGTCGAGCGCGGCCCTGAGCCCGTCCCGCAGGGCCCGGGACCAGCGCACGGTGCGGTCCGACAGCGCGCCGGGCGCTACCGCCGGCAGACCGGCCTCAGCGGCCCAGGCGGCCAACGCTTCGGGCCCCTCGAGCAGCTCGACGAGCACGCCGTCGACGACCGGCTCGGTGTTGCAGAGATCGAGGCCAGGGTGCTGGCCGACCCAGATGAAGTGATCCGTCACCTAACCGATGATATCAGTTACACCGGTTGAGCGGGACGCCAGTGCAGGAACGCCGGCTCGAAGTAGCGGGTGTCGTCCTGGATCACCAGCGGCTCGGTCAGGCCCAGCTCGGTGACGAGCTGCTCGCACTGGGAGCCGAACGTGCGGTAGTCGGACATCCACACCAGGAACACCGCGTGGTTCCCGGCCCGCTCGTTGATCTCGGCCGCGATGGCGGCGGGGTCGGCGGCCTCGTTGCGGTCGGCATAGTCGACCCAGTCCACCCGGTCGGGCGGGGTGAGCGCCGGGTAGCTGAGCTCGACCAGGTCGTCGGGCAGCCCCCGGGAGTAGGCCGGGCCCAGCTGGTCGGGGCAGTAGACGACCACGTCACCGGGCTGGGCCCGGGCAGCCACCGCGCCGTCCACGGTCTCGGACTGGGTGCGCTGGTAGTAGTTCACCCAGAGGATCCCGGTCAGCGAGAAGCTGACGTACACCAGACCGGCTACGAGGCGGCCCAGCCCCGGCACCCGGGTGATGCCCACGGCCACGGCCAGCAGCACGAACGGCACGATCACCGCGGCATAGCGGCTCTGGTAGGTGGCCTGGGTCAGGTAGCCGGCCGCGGCGCCGAGGCCCAGGACCAGCATCACCAGTAGCAGCTCGACCCGCACCAGGGGTGTGGTCCGCAGGTCGAGCGTCATCTCGTGGCCGGCCGCGCGCGCGGCGAACAGCGCCACCAGCACCAGGACCAGCACGATGGAGCCGTACAGCGCGGCCTCGGTGACCTCGCCGCCGCCCAGATCCTCCAACGTCGTCTGCACCAGCGCGCTGGGCCGGAACGGCTCGCCCCACGGCGTGCCGGTGTGGCCCGACTGGTAGAGGAAGCCGCTGAGCCAGGGCACGAACAGCGCCGACCCGGCCACCACCGCCAGGCCCACGCGTAGCGTGGCGCCCCGGGTGGTGGGGTCGCGCCACCAGCGGAGGGCCAGCAGCAGCACCACGGCGGCCAGCAGGTAGAAGGCCCAGTAGTGGCTTAGCAGCAGCAGGCCGCTGATCAGGCCGAGGCACACCAGCCGCAGCACGGTGGGCTTGACCAGCGCATCCTGGATGAGCAGGTAGCCGGCGAGCACCAGCACCATGACCATCGAGTACATGCGGGTCTCGGTGCTGTAGCGCACCCAGTACGGCGACAGCGCCACCACGATGAGCGCCCAGCGGGCCCCGGAGCGCCCGGCCAGGCGCCGTCCCGCCACCCAGGCCAGCGGCAGCGCGGCCACGCCGAACAGTCCCGACAGGGCGCGCACCGCGATGTCGCCCTCGCCGAAGAGCTTCATCCAGTAGTGGAGGAGCAGGTAGTAGAGCGGCGGATGGCCGTCGTGGCGAAGGGCGTCGAGCAGGTCGTTCACCGGCAGCCGGGCGATGTTGACGCTGAGCGCCTCGTCGAGCCACAGGGGCGACCGCTGCACGAAGCGCAGGACCACGCCGAGCGCGACGATGGCCCCGAGGACCACCGGCACCACCCACCGGTACCGCGTCGACCTCTCGGCGTCGGCGGTGGCGGCGTCGGCGTCGGCGTCGACCGCTCCGTCGACCAGCGTGCGCATGAAGGGGCGATGCTAGCAACGCGCCCGCCCGGCGGACCGATTTCGGTGCCGAGCTGGGGCCGGGCGAAGTAGCGGTTCGCGGCCGACCCTTCGGTATGGTGGCGCGTTCACGTCCGCACCGCTGAGGGAGAGCGACCCCCCGTGAGCGAGAGCACCACACCCGCCGCGCCGACGCCGACGGCCGAGGGTCCGGGCAGCGTCGTCATCATCGGCGCCGGCCCGGCAGGCCTCACCGCGGCCCACGAGCTGGGCAAGGCCGGCGTCACCAGCACGGTGCTCGAAGCGGACTCGGTGGTGGGCGGCATCTCGCGCACCGTCCAGCGGGACGGCTGGCGCTTCGACATCGGCGGCCACCGCTTCTTCACCAAGGTCCAGCGGGTCGAGGACTTCTGGCACGAGGTGCTCGCGGACGACGACTTCATGCTCCGGCCCCGCGAGAGCCACATGTACTACCGGGGAAGGTTCTTCGACTACCCGCTCAAGCCGCTGAAGGCCGCCCTCGCCCTCGGCCCCGTCGAGACGGTGCGCATCGGGCTGTCCTTCCTCTGGGTGCGGATCAAGCCCCGCAAGAAGCCGCGGTCGCTGGAGGAGTACCTGGTCGCCAACTTCGGGTGGCAGCTCTACGGCCACTTCTTCAAGGTCTACACCGAGAAGGTGTGGGCGGTCCCCCCCTCGGAGATCTCCGCCGACTGGGGCGCCCAGCGCATCAAGGGCATGTCGCTGTGGGACGCGGTGTGGGAGCCGATCCGGGCCCGCTTCGCGCGCCGCGACCGCGCCAAGCAGGTGACCAGCCTGATCGACCGGTTCCAGTACCCGAAGTACGGGCCCGGGATGATGTGGGAGCGCTGCCGCGAGCTGGTGGAGGAGGCCGGCACCAAGGTCATCATGGAGACGCCCGTCACCCGCGTCCGCCACGAGGGCGGCCGAGCGGTCGCGGTGGTGTCCGAGGCCGACGGCGTCAGCACCGAGTACCCCGCGGACCACGTCATCTCCTCGATGCCGTACTCGCTGCTGGCCACGGCGATGGACCCTCCGGTCCCTCCCGAGGTGCAGGCCGCGGCCGACGCGCTGTACTTCCGCGACTTCCTGTCGGTGGCACTGGTCGTCCCCGACTACAAGGTGCCGTGGACCGACAACTGGATCTACATCCATGCCCCCGACGTCAAGACCATGCGGGTCCAGAACTTCGGCTCGTGGTCGCCCTACATGGTCCACGACGGCCGCAACGTGCTCGGCCTCGAGTACACGGTGGTCGAGGGCGACGAGTGGTGGACCGCCAGCGACGAGGAGCTGATCGAGAAGGGCAAGGCCGAGCTGGAGCGGATCGGGCTCATCCAGGCGGCCGACGTCGAGGCCGGCTACGTCGTGCGCATGCCCAAGGCCTATCCCGTCTACGACCCGGACTATGTGGACAACGTGGCGATCCTGCGGGACTGGCTGGAGGAGCACGTGCCCAACGTGCACCCCGTCGGCCGCAACGGCATGCACCGGTACAACAACCAGGACCACTCGATGTACACGGCCATGCTCTCGGTCGAGAACATCCTCACCGGCGCCGGCCACGACATCTGGGCCGTGAACGTCGAGGAGGAGTACCACGAGGAGGCGGCGGCCGGCGCCGTCACCCCCGGGACCTCCTCATCCGGTGGCGGCACCGGCCGGGACGCCCCGATCATCCCGCGCCCCGGCTGACGGCCGGCGCCGCAGCCGCTCCCCCGCGGCCACGAGAGCCACGGCCGCGGCCACGGCCATGGTCGGGTACATCGGCATCTTGAAGCGGGGGTCGCCGAAGGTGGCCAGCGGGCTCACCAGCTGGGCCAGGCCCACCACCACCAGGAACAAGCCGCGGCGGGCCGGGTCCGAGCGCCGGACGAGCACCACCGCGCCCAGCACCGCCGCCACGGCCACCACCGCGTAGAAGGCGTTGGCCGCGAACCGGAGGGCCGAGCGGGTGCCGTCCGACACGATCAGGTGCGCGCCGAAGTCCTCGGCCACGGCCAGCCCGTCGTCGTCGCGCTCCAACGTGATGCGGGCCTTGCTCACCGTGCGCCGCAGGGTGGTGGCGGGCTCGTCGCGGATGTAGCGCAGGGCGCGGGAGATGTTCTCCGACTGCCGGCGCGTCTCGTACTCGGGACGGCGGAGCCCCTCGCCGGTGTAGCAGTAGGCCGCCAGGTCCCCGAAGCCTCCGCTCGCGCCCGGGTTGTGGCCCAGGCACAGGTTGTCTCCCAGGTTGAGCGACAGTGCCACGGGCGCGTCCATGACGACGGTGGAGCGGATGGCCCACGGCAGCATCACCACCGCCGTCGCCGCCAGCGCCACCGCCGCCCGCCACAGCACGGTGCGGACCGCAGGACCCCACCACAGCACCAGGAACACGGGCGCGGCGACCAGCGTCACCGGGCGCACCAGCACGCACAGGGCGAACAAGACGCCGATCGCCACCAGCCGGCGAGCGCCGGGGGCCCGGGCCGCCTCCGGGTCGCCGAGGGCCACGATCAGCAGCAGCACGAACAGGAACAGGAACAGCGTCTCGGTCAGCACGATGCCGCTGTGGAAGATCAGGTTGGGCCACAGCGCCCAGATGCCCGCGGCCACCAGGCCCACGGTCGGGCCCGCCAGGCGCCGGGCCAGGACGAACACGAGCCCGATGGTGGCCACCGACAGCACGACGTTCAGCCCCACGGCCACTCCGAACGCCGTCACGTCCCCGGGCAGCAGCCGCACCGCCCACACCACCGCGCCCAGCAGCACCGGGTAGCCCGGCGGGTAGTACGCGGTGGCGCCCTGCTCGGGCCCCGGGCCATAGCTGTAGCCGTCGCCCGCGGCGATGTGGTCCGACAGCACCAGGTACAGCAGGGGGTCCCGCAGCGACCCCGGCGGCTCGGCCCGCAGCGCCCACACGATCCGCAGGATCGCCCCGACCCCGACGATGGCGACCAGCCACCCGCGGGCGCGCCGGTCGAGCGGCGGCATGGGCGGCAGCACTCGCCTCCCCCAGTCACGGAGTGCGTCAAGCACGGCTCGCCACCCTACTCATCACCCGGCCGTCCTCGATCACGAGCCGCGCGGGCGGTACCACTAGTGTCGTGCGATGGCCGACCGCCCGGCTGAAGGGGGGCGGGCCGTCGCCATCCGCCGATGACATCGACCGAGACATCTCCCACTCCGACGGTCACCGATCCCGCCGGTGTGCGTCCCGCGGACGCGCCGGGCGAGGAGGTCCCCGCCGGCGCGCCTGCCGAGGACGACGGCCCGGTCCGGCCCCGGCGCTTCGGGGGCTGGCTCGCCGTCATCGCGCTGGCGGGGCTGGCCGTGCGCCTGGTGTACCTGTTCGGCTGGCGCAACCCCTGGCCGGTGATCGGCGACCCGTACTACTACCACCACGGCGCCAACCTGCTGGCCGACGGCGAGGGCTACGTCCACCCGTTCCGCCTGCTGCTGGAGGGCGTCCGCATGCCCGGCGCCGACCACCCGCCCGGCTACCTCACCGTGCTGGCCGGCTTCTCCCTGCTCGGCATGCGCTCGTTCCTGTGGCACCAGGTGCTGTCCTGCCTGCTGGGCATGGGCGGCGTGGTGGCGATGGGACTGGCCGGGAGGCGGATCGCGGGCGAGCGCGTCGGCCTGATCGTGGCGGCCATGACCGCGCTGAGCCCCAACGTCTTCCTGTTCGACGCCATGGTCCTGTCCGAGACCCTGGTGATCTCGACCACCGCCATCGTGCTCATCGCCGCGTACCGCTGGTGGGACCGGCGCGGCACCGGCGAGGCCGTCGCCTTCGGCGCCGCCATCGGGCTGGCCGCCCTGGTGCGCTCGGAGGCCATCCTGCTGGGGCCGGCCATCGGCGTGCCACTGGTGTGGTGGCGGCACCGGCGGCCGGAGCACAAGCCGCTGGCCTCGTACGCGGGACAGCTCGCGGCCGCGGGGTTGACCGCCCTGGTCGTCATCGGGCCGTGGGTGGCCTACAACATGTCCCGCTTCGAGCGGCCCACCACGCTGTCGGCCCAGTTCGACCAGACGCTCGGCACCGCCAACTGCGACACCGTGTACTTCGGCGACCGCGTGGGCTACTGGTCGCTCGGCTGCATCCAGGCCACCGAGCACCTGGTGGGCGAGGGTGATGCCTCGGCCCAGGGGCGGGGCTTCGCCCGCATCGCCCGCGAGTACATGCGGGACCACGCCGGGCGGGTGCCCTACGTGGTGGCGGCCCGGGTGGGGCGCACCTTCGGGCTGTACCAACCCCAGGAGCAGATCTTCCTCGACGACCAGGTCGAGACCAAGGAGCCCGCGCTCGGCCAGGCGGGCATGTTCGTCTGGTACGCCATCGCGGTGGCCGGCGCCTTCGGCCTGGTCGGCCTCCGGCGGGCCGGGCGGCCCATCTTCCCGCTCGTGGTCGTGGTGGCCACCGTGGTGATCACCGTGGCGGTGATCTACGGCACCACCCGGTTCCGCCTGCCCGCGGAGCTCGCCCTGATGATCCCGGCCGCGGTCTCGCTCGACGCGGTGATCGTGGGCTACCGCAAGCGGCGGCGCGCCCTGGCCGCCGAGCGGGACAAGCCGCCGCCGCAGCCGGCCGACGCGCTGCCGGCCACGCCGGGTGGGCTGGGCTCGTCGACGGGCCGCTTCGCCGGGTTCGACGGCCTGCGGGCGCTCGCCGCCCTGGGCGTGCTGGTGACCCATGTGGCCCTGCACGTGGGGTTCGTGGTGCGCGACCCGCGGGGCCACTACCTGTCCCGGCTCGACGTCGGCGTGGCAGTGTTCTTCATGCTGTCGGGCTTTCTGCTCTACCGGCCGTTCGTGGCCCGCCGCATGGACGGGCGCCCTCGCGCCGACACCCGGGCCTACCTGCGCAACCGGTTCCTCCGCATCTTCCCCGCCTACTGGCTGGCCCTGACCGTGCTGGCGGTGGTGCTCGACACCCGTGACCGCAACGACTTCCAGAGCCTGGGCGACTTCGTCCGCTACTTCGGGCTGCTGCAGAGCTACTCCGCCTCGACCGCGCTGGGCGGGCTCCAGCAGGCCTGGACGCTGACCAACGAAGTCGCCTTCTACCTGCTGCTCCCGCTATGGGCGGCCGGCGCCGCCTACCTGGCCAAGCGCCTGGCGCCGCGGCGGGCGGTGGCGGTCGAGCTGGGGATCCTGGCCGCGGCCGCCGCCGGGGCGCTGGCCTGGCGCTACTGGCTGCACAGCCTGTCGGGCGACGACGTCTCGCTGGGCACCTTCGATCCTCGGCTGCACTGGCTGCCCGCCAACTTCCACCTGTTCGTGCCCGGGATGGCGCTGGCGGTCGGGGTGGAGTGGTCCCGGCGGCGCGACCAGCCGCTGCGCATCCTGGAGTGGCCCCGGCGCCACCCGCTGGTGTGCTGGCTCGGGGCGGCGGCGTGCTTCTGGACGGTGTCGACCCAGCTCGGCCTCGGCTTCGAGGTCGGGGCCACCGGGGCGACCCAGGGCGTGCTCAAGGAGATGCTCTACGGTGGCGTCGGCTTCCTCCTGGTCTTGCCGGTGGCGCTCGCCGGCGCGACGCTTCCCCGTTCCCTGCGCTGGCTGGGAAGCCGACCGATGGTGGCGCTCGGGGTGCTCTCCTACGGCATCTACCTGTGGCACGAAGGGGTGACCGACATCTACCGCGACGTGTTCGACGTGCCGCTGTTCTTCGGCTCGTTCCCCCGCGCGCTGGCCTTCGTGCTGGCCGGCAGCATCGCCGCCGCCGCGGTCTCGTACTACGTGGTCGAGCGGCCCGCCCTCGCCCTCAAGGACCGGCACCACCGCCTGTTCGCCGGCTGGCGCCCGGTGGGCCTGCCCGGCGTGGCCGGAGCGCCGGCATGAGTGAGACCGCCGAGACCGTGGCGCCTCCGGAGGAGGCGCCCCCCACCACGCCGGAGGAGCGCAGGCCGCGCTGGCGGTGGGTGGTGCCGACCGCGATCGTGGGCCTCGCGGTGCTGCTGCCCTTGCGGGGGGTGTTCCGGGCGCCGGGAGCGCCCATGGAAGAGGGGTTCATGCTGGTGTTCCCGGAGCGACTGCTCCACGGGGACATCCCCAACCGGGACTACCTCCACCTCTACGGGCCGGGCAGCATCTGGGCCCTCGCCGGGGCCTTCAAGGTGTTCGGCGTCTCGCTGTGGACCGAGCGCGTGGTGGGCATCCTCCAGCTCATCGGCCTCATCGCCGCCACCACCTACGTCGGCTACCGCTGGGGCCGCTACGCCGCCGCGCTCTGTGGCGTGGTCACGGCCATCGTGATCATCCCGCCCATCGGGGTCACCGCCCTGGCCTGGGTGGGAGGCGTGGCCCTCGCCCTGTGGGCCGTGGCCGTGGCGGCGCGCGCGCTCGATCCCGGGTCCCGGTCCCGGACGCTCCTGCTGGTGGCCGGGCTGCTGGCCGGGCTCGCCCTGCTGTTCCGGCCCGACCTCGTGGTGTGCCTCGGCCTCGCGCTGGGCGTGCTGTTCGTCTGGGCGCTGGACGGTGCCGGGCGCAAGCGGCTGGGCCTGGGACTCGCGCTGGGGCTGAGCCCCTACCTGGTCCACCTGGTGCTGGCCGGGCCGGGCAACGTGATCCAGGGCATGTTCGTCGAGCCGGTGTTCAAGCTGCGCCCGGGCCGGCGCCTGCCCTTCCCGCCGCCGAACGACGAGTACACCAGCTTCCTGAACCGGGCCTTCGCCTTCCGGCGCTTCCCGTGGCCGCTCCCCACGCCCGAGCAGCCCATGCAGATCTGGCTGTGGTTCTGGATCCTCGTGGCCACGTGCGCGGCCATGGTCGCCATCGCGGTCTGGTCCAAGCGCCGGGGCAGCGGGCACGGCTGGCGGCTGCTGGCGCTCAGCCTCTTCGCCGCAGGGCTGTTGCCCCAGGTGGTCCAGCGGGCCGACACGGCGCACCTGTCCTGGGTGAGCTGCGTGCCCTTCGGCCTGCTGCCCGCCTTCCTGGCCGAGGCGGCCCGCCTGCGGGGCACGCGGGTGTCCGTGGCCCGGGTGGCCATGCTGGCGCCCCTCGCCCTCATGCTGCTGTTCCCCCACTTCACGTACCGCTGGTACGCCGACTACGTGGCCCAGAGCGTGAACTACGACCGGTCGGTGTGGTCCGTCGACCACCGGGGTCGCAGCTTCTACTACGGCCGCCAGGACGTGCCGGTGGCGGCCGAGGCCATGCTCGACGACGTCGAGCGCCTGAGCGAGCCGGGCGACCGGGTCATCGTCGGCCCCGGCGACCTGAGGCGCACGCCGTACAGCGAGGCCTACCTCTACTACCTGCTGCCCCAACTCGTTCCCGGCACCCGCTACATCGAGATGGACCCGGGGGTGGCCAATGCCGACGACTCCGGCCTGGCGGACGAGCTGCGGGAATCCGACGTTGTGATCCTGTCCACGATGTACGACAACTGGGTCGAGCCGAACACGTCGATGGATGCGGGCTCGGCCGAGCCCGGCGAGGTGCTCGACGAGCTCTACTGCCTGCACGATCGCTACGGCGAGAACCCGGCCGCGGGGCCGGGGAAGCCGATCTACGAGCTCTACGTCCGCTGTGACCGAGGGGCGAACAGCGCATGACGACCGGGCCGCGAGTTACCGTTGGCCAACCGTGCCACCGCTGGGGCGCCGCATGAGAACCCTCGTGATCATCCCGACGTACCTGGAGGCCGAGAACATCGCCGACGTTCTCGGCCAGGTCCGCGCGGCCGTGCCCGCGGCCGACATCCTGGTGGTCGACGACGCCAGCCCGGACGGCACCGCCCAGCTGGCCCGCGCCGCGGGCGAGGCGCTGGGTCAGGTCGACGTGCTGGTCCGCCAGTCCAAGGGGGGTCTGGGGGGCGCCTACCGCGCCGGGTTCAAGCGTGCCTTCGCCGAGGGCTATGACGTCGTGGTGCAGATGGACGCCGATCTGTCGCACCCGCCGGCCCGGCTGCCGGCGCTGCTGGCCGAGGTCGAGCAGGGCGCCGACATCGCCATCGGGTCGCGCTACGTGACCGGGGGCCGCACCACCAACTGGCCGCTCGTGCGCATCGTGCTGTCACGGGTGGGCAACTTCTATGCCTCCAAGGTGCTGGGACTGGGCGTGCGCGACGCCACCGCCGGGTTCCGGGCCTACCGGGCCGACATCCTGGAGACGGTCGAGGCCAGCGCCACGAAGGCGACCGGCTACGGCTTCCAGCTGGAGCTGTCCTACCGGGCCCATCGCCTGGGCGCCCGCATCGTGGAGGTGCCCATCACCTTCAACGACCGGGTGCGGGGCGTGTCCAAGATGTCGTGGCACATCATCGGCGAGGCCATGTCCCTGGTGACCTGGTGGGGCCTGCGGGACCGGGTGCTGCGCCGGGGCACGCCCCCCGATCCGCTGCCGCGCCGCACCGAGCCCGCCCCCGAGCCGGAGACCACCAGCGCCCCTCCGCCGGACGTCCCCGCCCCGGGCGGCGTCGAGACGACCGCCTAGTCAGTACGGCCAGGTCGTGCCGTCGTGGCCGAGGGCCCGCGCGGCGCGGGGCCGGCGGGCGACGAGCAGTGCCTTGATGGCGAGGTTGCGGGCGAACCACGGCAGCTGGGCCAGCTGGCGGCCGATGTTGGCGGCCCGGGCGGTGCCGCGCACCGGCTCGCGCCGGTATTCGGCCAGCGACCGGCTGCGGCCCACGTAGCGCCAGCTCCCGGAGAACGCCACGGTGGCGCCCAGCGCGAGCGTGACCCCCACCGACGAGAACGAGTCGTGGATCAGCATCGAGCCCCCGGGCGCGACCCGGGCACCCCAGCTCCTGATGTCGTCGCTGGCCGGCGCGAAGCGGTGGGCACCGTCGATGTGCAGCATGTCGATCGGGCCGTCGACGTCCGCCAGGGCGTCGTGGCTGAACTTGCGGACGTACGTGACCCGGTCGCGCACGCCGGCCCGCTCGAGGTTGGCCAGGAACACCTTGCTGTCCACCTCGGCCTCGTCCGCGAAGCCTTCGATCTCCTGCGGGCCCCGGTCGTTGCCCGCGTGGGGGTCGATGGCGACGATCTCGGCGCCCTCCGGGGCGGAGCGGGCGATGGCCACCATGGACCGGCCGCGGAAGCTGCCGATCTCGACGATCCGGCCGGTCGCCGGCACCTGCGACGCCCGCGCCACGACCCGGTCCACCTGCTCGGGGCTGAACCATCCCTCGACGCCCTCGAGCGCCTCGGTCAGGCTGGTCGCATGAGCGTCGTCGGTGCTGGCCACGGGCTGCTCCGTCGGGTTTCGCGCACCACCCCAGACGTTGGTGCGCTGGCACGGAAGTCCGTAGCATACGGCGGTTCCGGTAGCCGACCCGCAACCGACCGCGGTTACTGTCGAGCGCCCGGGAGCCTGGCCCTGGGGGAGGACGACCACCTGTGAGCAACGCTGTGCCTGAGGACGCCGATCCCCTCGCCAAGATCGGCGACCTGGCCGCGTCGGCCGGCGTCCGGCGCGTCCACGTGCTCGCATGGCGCGACCTCGACGACGTCGAGGCGGGCGGGTCCGAGCTCCACATCGCCGAGGTGGCCAAGCGCTGGGCGGCCGCCGGCCTGGAGATCACCATGCGCACCTCCTGGGCCCAGGGCCAGCCCACCGAAGCCATGCGCGACGGCTACAAGGTGATCCGCCGGGCCGGCCGCTATCAGGTCTTCCCCCGCGCCGCGCTGGCCGAGATCGCGGGCCGCACCGGGCCGCGGGACGTGCTGGTCGAGATCTGGAACGGCATGCCCTTCCTCAGCCCAATGTGGAACCCGGGCCCTCGGGTGATCCTGTTGCACCACGTGCACGCCGAGATGTGGAACATGACGCTCGGGCCCAAGCTCGGGCCCATCGGGGCGGTCTTCGAGTCCAAGATCGCCCCGCCGCTGTACCGCCGCTCCGCCGTCGCCACGCTGTGCGAGTCCTCCAAGACCGAGCTGGTCGAGGATCTCGGATTCGACCCCGCTCGGGTCACGGTGGTCCACCCCGGCATCGACGCCCGCTACACGCCGGCCGGCGACCGCTCACCGGAGCCGCTGGTGATGGCGGTGGGGCGCATGGCCCCGGTGAAGCGCTACGACATGCTCGTGCGAGCCGCCCACCACGCCCGTCGCACCGTCCCCGACCTGCGCCTCCACATCGTGGGCGACGGCTACGACCGTCCAGGAGTCCAGTCCGCCATCGACGAGCTGGACGCGCGTGAATGGGTGACGCTGCGGGGCTCGCTGAGCGAAGCCGACAAGCTCGCCCTGTTCCGTGAGGCGTGGATCATCGCGTCGGCCTCGGCCCGCGAGGGTTGGGGCATGACGCTGACCGAGGCCGCCGCCTGCGGGACCCCGGCGGTGGCCACCGACATCGCCGGGCACCGCGACTCGGTGCACGACGGTGAGACCGGGCTGCTGGCCGCGGGCGATCCCGCCGGCCTGGGCGACGCCATGGCCCGCGTGCTGGCCGACGACGACCTGCGGGCCCGGCTCAGTGCCGGAGCCCTGGCGTGGGCCGGAGAGCTCACCTGGGACAACACCGCCACCCGGCTCATGCGGGTGGTCGCCGACGAGGTGTCACGGCGGCGACACCGTCGATGAAGAGCCCGTTCGCCCGGCTGGGCCACGCACTGGGGCGCCGGCCCGCGCTCGCCACGGTGGCGTCGGTCCCGGCGCCGGCCGCGCCGCGGGCCCGGACCGCGGCCCGGGCCCCGAGCCGGCGGCTGCCGGGCGGGCCCACGCTCAAGCTGGTCGCGGCGCTCGCCGCCATCGCCTACGTGCCACTGCTGCTCACCCAGCGGGGCTGGGTGAGCGCCGACACCAAGACCTACCTCTACCTCGACCCGTCGAAGCTCATGAGTCGGGCCTGGTCGCTGTGGGACCCGTCGATCGGCCTCGGCACCGTCACCCACCAGAACATCGGCTTCCTGTGGCCGATCGGGCCGTTCTACTGGCTGCTCGACACCCTCGGCGTGCCCGACTGGGCCGCCCAGCGCCTGTGGTGGGGCTCGATCATCTTCGTGGCCGGCGCCGGGGTGATCTACCTCCTGCGCACGCTGGGCTGGACCGGGCCGGGCGTGGTGGCCGCCACCTTCGGCTACGCGCTCACGCCCTACATCCTCACCCTGGTGGCCCGGCTGTCGGCCATCCTGCTGCCCTTCGCGTTCCTGCCCTGGCTCATCGCCCTCACCATCCGCACCACCCGCACCAGGGGCTGGCGCTATCCCGCGCTGTTCGCCCTGGCCGTGACCACCTGCGGCAGCGTGAACGCCACCGCCCTCCTGCTGGTCGGGGTGGCGCCGGTGGTGTGGCTGGCCCACGCCGTGTGGGTGGCGCACGAGATCAGCCTTCGCACTGCCGTCCGCAGCGCTCTGCGCCTCGGCGTGCTGACCCTGCCGGTGTCGGCCTGGTGGATCGCGGGGCTGTCGGTCCAGGGCACCAACGGCATCGAGATCCTGCGCTATACCGAGACGGCCCAGACCGTGGCCGCGGTCTCGGTCAGCCACGAGGTCCTGCGCGGCCTCGGCTACTGGTTCTTCTACGGGAACGACCGGCTGGGCCCGTGGATCGAGCCCAGCGTGCCGTACACCCAGTTCCCCCCGCTGCTGGCCTTCACCTACCTGGTGCCCATCGCCGGCCTCGCGGGCGCGGCCGTGGCCCGCTGGCGCCACCGGGCCTACTTCATCGCCCTGCTGGCCCTGGGCGTGGCCCTGGCCGTCGGCGCCTACCCCTGGGAGGGCGGCTCGCCCTGGTCCCGGGGCGTCAAGGCCTTCGTGACGTCCGAGGTGGGCCTGTCCATGCGCAGCCTCCCCCGGGCCGTACCACTGGTGGCCCTGTCGATGGCGGTGCTCGCCGGCGCCGGGGTCACCAGCCTGGCGCGGCGCTGGCCCCGGACGGCGCGCCCGCTGACCATCGGGGTGGTGGCCGCGGCCCTGCTCGCCCTGCCCCCGCTGTGGACCGGGGACTTCGTCGCCAAGAACCTGCGCCGGCCCGAGGCCATCCCCGACTACTGGCGCGAGGCCGCCGACCGCCTCCAGGCCGAGGGCGACGACACCCGCGTGCTGGTGGTGCCGGGCTCCGACTTCGCCAGCTACCGCTGGGGCAACACCGTCGACCCGTTGCTGCCGGGCCTGATGGACCGGCCCTCGGTGCAGCGCGAGCTCATCCCCTACGGCTCCCCCGCCTCCGCCAACCTGCTCAACGCCTTCGACCTGCGCCTCCAGGAGCGCACGGCCGACCCCGACAGCGTGGCCCCCATCGCCCGGCTGATGCGGGCGGGCGACGTGCTGGTCCAGAGCGATCTCCAGTACGAGCGCTTCAACACGCCACGCCCCCGCAACTTCTGGGACTTCATGCGCAAGGCTCCGGGCCTCGGCCAGCCGGAGCCGTTCGGGCCCGGCCTCCCCAACATCACCTTCGACAACGCGCAGCTCTACGACGAGCTGATGTTCGAGTCGGACCCATCGCTCCCCGACCCGCCGGAGGTGGCGGTGCTGCCGGTGGAGGGATCGGTGCCGATCGTGTCCACCCACGCGCCCCAGAACGCGCTGCTGGTGGCGGGCGACGGCGCGGGCCTGGTCGACGCGGCCGGCTTCGGGCTCATCGACGGCACCGAGCTGATCCGGTACTCGGCCTCGCTGGACCGCGACGAGATCCAGGCTGCCCTCGACGACGGCGCCGCCCTGCTGGTCACCGACTCCAACCGCAAGCGCGGCGAGCGCTGGACCACCATCCGGCACACCCGGGGCTTCACCGAGACCGCCGGCTACCAGCCGCTCGTGGCGGACGCCCGGGACAACCGACTGCCGCTGTTCCCCGACGAGCGCAACGGCGCCATGACGCTGGCCGAGGACCGCGGCGGTGTCAGCGCCCGGGCCACCTCCTACGGCAACCAGATCACCTTCACCTCGGAGGAGCGCCCGGCCCTGGCGGTGGACGGCGAC
>DASRJN010000383.1:0-6328 GCA_035649455.1 Acidimicrobiales bacterium | reverse complement strand
GGCCGGGGACGAAGCTACGAGTGGACCTGCGCCTTGGGTCTCCGGGTATGAGGATGTGTCACCCATCGTTTCCCCCGAACGATCGCCACCAGCGGCCCGCGTGACCCTAGCGCCGCACCACCGGCGGCTACCATCCGGCCGGTCCGCGCCTGGGTGGGTGGGTCTGGGGGTTTCAGCTTGCGCCGAGGGACGCGCCTCGAGGTGACGCGGCGACTGCCACTCGTCGAGCGTCACACGGTCAGCGACTCGTGGGCGGTCAACACCTACGCGGCGTGCGACATCCGTTGCACGTACTGCATCACCTCGGCCCAGGGCCGATCGGTGCCGCGGGTTCCGCCCGGCGAGCTGGCGGCGCAGCTGCGCCGCGAGCTCGACCAGGTCGGCGAGATCGACCGGCTCACGGTCGGCCCCTACTGCGACGTCTATCCGGGCCCGGAGGCCGAGCTGGGCGTCACCCGGCGGGCGCTCGAGGTGCTCGACGAGCGGGAGCTGTCGTTCCGGCTCATCACCAAGGGGACGACCGTCGTCCGTGACGCGGACCTGCTCACCCGGCCCGGCAATCTCATCCAGGTCTCGCTCACCACGCTGGACGACCGCGCGATCGCACGACTGGAACCGGGGGCGCCGCCGGCCGCCGCCCGCCTGGACGCCCTCCACGAGCTGGCCTCACGCGGGATCGCGGTGTGCCTCCAGGCGACGCCCTGGATCCCGGGCGTCACCGACATCCGGGCGCTTCGCGAGCGGGTGGATCGCGACATCGTCATCCGCGTGACCCCCCTCCGCCTCCCCTCGCACCTCGCCCGGGCCACGCGCGCGCTGGACCTGACCCAGGCCGAGGTCAACGACGCGTACCGGCGAGAGTACGAGCGGGTCGGACCGATGCGGAACGTCCGGTGGTCGCGCCCGCCGCCCCTCGACGGCAGCCCGCCGCACATCGTCGACAACCTCGGGCAACGCACCCGGTCCGACTGGACCCCGGCACCGACCGCTCCGGACCCCGGGCCGCGGCGCAGCTGGATGGTGGGGGGGACCTGACCGACCGGGCCTTTCGCGCCGCGCGTTGCTAGCCTTTCGCCCTCTGGCCACCGTGGGGAGGGCTGCTCGGGAATGTTCCCGCTCTGGGAAGATGTCATCGCACCGGTGATCGACGCGGCCGGGGCACGCCGGGTCGTCGAGATCGGCGCGCTGCGCGGCGAGACCACGGCGCGCATGCTGAAGCGGCTGGGGCCCGACTGCGAGCTGCACGTCATCGACCCCGTGCCCCAGTTCGACCCCGCCGAGCACGAACGGGCGTTCCCGGGCCGCTACTTCTTCCACCTCGGCACGAGCCTCGACGTGCTGCCCGAGCTGCCACCGGCCGACGTCGTGCTTGTCGACGGCGACCACAACTGGTACACGGTCTACAACGAGCTGCGGGTCCTGGCCGGCACGTCGCGAGGGGCGGGCGTCGCCTTGCCGGTGCTGATCTTCCACGACGTCGGCTGGCCTTACGGCCGGCGGGACCTGTACTACGCGCCGGAGCGGATCCCCGCGGAGTTCCGCCAGCCCTACCGGCATGAGGGGATGCGACCGGGGCGGTCCGCGCTCGTCGGCAGCAACGCGGGCATGAACCGCGACATGGCCAACGCCGAGCACGAGGGGGGTCCCCGCAACGGCGTCATGACGGCGGTCGACGACTTCGTCGCCGAGCACGACCAGCCACTCCGGGTCGTGGTCGTGCCCATCTACTACGGCCTGGCCATCGTGGCCGAGGCCCGGATCGTCGCCGGCAACCCGCGGCTGGCGGCGCTGCTCGATCGCCTCGACAGCGACGAGGGCCGCCGCGAGACCATCGACCTGGCCGAGCGCATCCGGGTCGACGAGGCCATCTTCGGCCAGGCGTGGATCCGGATGCTCGAGGACCAGGTCCGCCGGGGCGCCGACCGCTACGTCGGGCTCGTCAAGGCCGCGCTCTTGGGCGAGGGCGACCTGGCGCACGAGCTGCGGGCGACGTACCTCCTGGGCCTGGAGGGCACGCCGGCGGATCCCCAGATGCTCAGGGATCCGGTCCGCACCCTGCCGCTCCGCCACCAGCGGCTCGTGCGGGCCCGCGAGGCCGGCCGACCCATCGACGACGGCCTGGGCAACCTGGCGCTCACGACGATGGGCCGGGCGCAGCTCGATCGGCTGGCCGACGCCGCGGCGCGCGCCCTGGCCGGCAAGGTCCCGGGCGACTTCGCCGAGGTCGGTGTCGGCGGCGGGGGCGGGGGCGTCCTGCTGCGGGCGACCCTGGAGGCGCACGAGGACACCGAGCGGCAGGTGTGGATGGCCGATCCCTTCCGCGCCAGCGCGACCGGCGACGGCGGCGAGGGCCCGGCCACGGGGCCGGCCCGGGCCCGCCTCCTGACCAGCGACCTGAACCTCGTCCGCGACGGCTTCGCCCGCTTCGGCCTGCTCGACGAGCGGGTGCGGTTCCTCCACGGGCCGCCGGTCAGCACGCTCGAGGACGCGCCCATCGGCCGGCTGGCGCTGCTCCGGCTCGGCGAGGGGTTGGGGACCGACGCGGCCGCCGTGCTGGAGCTGGCATCGCCTCACCTCTCGCCGGGTGCCGAGGTCATCGTCTCCGGCACTGCCGACCCGGCCGTCGGCAAGGCGATCGCCGCCGCACGGGAGCGGCTGGAGGTCACGGCGCCGATCGAGCGGATCGACTGGAACTCGATCGCATGGCGGCACGATGCCGAGCCGCCCGCGACGCGCCGGCACGCGGAACCCGAGGACGGGTCCGCCGCCGCCACCCAGCTGAGGTCCTACCCACCGCTCGCGCCGCCGGTGCCGCCGTCGGCGGTGGCGCTGTCCGTGGTCGTCGTCTTCTACAACATGCGCCGCGAAGCCGTCCGCACGCTCGGCTCGCTCGCCCGCGCCTACCAGCGCGGCGTCGAAGACCTCGACTACGAGGTGCTGGTCATCGACAACGGCTCCGACTCCGGCCAGCGGCTGTCGCCGGAGTTCGTGGCGTCCTTCGGTCCCGAGTTCCGGCTGCTGGAGCCGGCGGGCGAGGCGCACGCGTCACCGGTCGGCGCCCTCAACGCCGGGATCGCCGCGGCCCGCGGCGAGGCCTTCGCCCTGATGATCGACGGCGCCCACGTCCTGACGCCGGGCGTCCTGCGCTTGGGCATGCAGGCGCTCGACACCTACGCCCCGGCGGTGGTCGCCACCCAGCAGTGGTACGTCGGGCCGGGTC
Source organism: Acidimicrobiales bacterium (assembly GCA_035649455.1). Classification (GTDB taxonomy): domain Bacteria; phylum Actinomycetota; class Acidimicrobiia; order Acidimicrobiales; family VFJN01; genus ZC4RG19. Next base: position 3,108 of record DASRJN010000383.1, on the reverse strand, counting down.
AGCAGGGCGACGCCCAGCAGGCGGGGTACGACCAGCGCGTCGAGGACCGCCTCTTCTACGGGATCGACTGGCCGGTCGACGGGTACCGGCTCTTCGAGATCGGGCACTTCATCGGCAACCGCGACTGGTTCGACGGCATCGTCGAGAGCAATTGCCTGTTCGTGCCCCGCAAGCTCCTCGAGCAGCTCGGAGGCTTCGACGAGAGCTTCTCCATGCCGGGCGGCGGCTACGCCAACCTCGATCTCTTCGAGCGGCTGGCCCTGTCGCCGGGCATCACCGCGGCGAGCATCGTGGGCGAGGGCACGTTCCACCAGATCCACGGCGGGACGACGACGAATGTCGCCGACGAGGCCGCTCGCCGCCAGCGGGTCGTCTCGTACCGGCAGCACTTCGAGGATCTCCGCGGTAGGCCGCTGCTCGGGGTCGACCGGCCCGTCCACTACGTGGGGGCGATGGCCACCAAGGCCGCGCGGCGTACGCGGTCGCGGCGGGTGCTCAAACTCGGCTTCGGCACCATGCGGGACCCCACCCAGCTCGACGGATCGCCCGTACCACCCCCCGACGAGGTGAAGGTCGCGGCGATCGAGGCGGTGTGGGATCACCAGGCGTGGCGTGAGTGTCAGTGGCTGGGCCACCCGGTCAACCGCTATCCCACCGACCTCCACGTCTACCAGGAGCTGCTCTCGGAGCTCCGGCCGGCCCTGGTCGTGCTGGCGGCCGACGATGTGGGCCTCGCGGGCCGGGCCCTGTTCGCGGCCTCCGTGTGCGACCAGCTCGGGTCCGGGCGCGTCGTCGCGGTGGGCGGTTCGGACCCGTCCGACCGCCCCGAGCATCCCCGGATCACCCATCTGGCCGGGCCGCCGGAGGATGCGGACGTAGCGGCCCAGGTGGCCGCACTGGGTCCCGAGGAGCCGGACGCCCTCGTCATCCTCGGTGTCGGTCACATCCTGCGGGTGGTCGGCGCCTTCGACCACTACGCCCCGCTCGTCCCCGTGGGCGGCTATGTCGTGGTGGAGAACACGGTGGTCAACGGGAGGCCGGTCGTGTCGGGCTTCGGCCCGGGGCCTCACGAGGCGGTGGTCAACATCCTCCATCGCCACTCCGACTTCGTGGCCGACCCTGCCCGCGAGCGGTACACGGTGACGTTCAACGGCGGCGGCTACCTCAAGCGGGTTCGCCCGTGACGGTCGAGCCGATCCCGCGCTGGTTCTTCGTGCACATGCACAAGACGGCCGGGACGACCCTCTACCAGCGGCTCCTCGAGCAGTTCGGGACCGCGTCCGTCTACCCGACCCGGGCCGAGCAGCAGGCGCACAAGGCCAGCCTGCACGTCGACCTGCTGTGCCAGAAGTTCCGGGAGCGCGGCCACGAGCTGAAACTGATCGCGGGCCACTTCCCGCTGTGCACGACCGAGCTGCTCGGCGTCCCGTTCACCACGATCACGGTGCTGCGCGACCCCGTGGAGCGGACGCTGTCGTCGCTGCGGGACATGCAGGAGCGGGAACCGGAGTTCCGGGGCCAGCCCCTGGAGAGGATCTACGAGGAGCCGATCCGCTTCCGGTGCCTGATCCAGAACCACATGGTCAAGATGCTCTCGCTCACGCCGGACGAGATGACCGACGGGGTCCTGACCGTGACCGACTTCGACCGCACGCACCTGGAACGCGCCCAGCGGAACCTGGTGGAGCGGATCGACGTGTGGGGCGTGCAGGAGAGCTTCGACGAGCTGTGCGACGAGCTGGTGCGACGGTTCGGCTGGAACCTGGGGGAGCCCCGGTTCTCCAACCGCACGACGCCGCTCGCAGTGAGCGACGACTTCAGGGAGCGCATCGCCCGGGACAACGCGCTCGACGTCGAGCTCTACGACTTCGCCGTCCGCGTACGCGGTGCATCGCAGGCCCGGGATCTCGGAGCCGTAGCGGACCGACGGGCCTGATCGGGAAGTCGCCGGCCCTTGGACATCGCCGAGGACGCGTCGGAGGTGCTGGTGACCGGCGTCGCCGTCGACCAGCCCGACGAGGTGGAGGCGAACGCGGGGCCCGCGGCGCTCGGCGGTTGGCGCCGGGTCCTGCAAGCCGTGCTGTACGGGGCTCCCGTCCTCGCCTTCCTGGGCGCCGGGTTCGTGAACCGCTGGATCACCGACGACGGGTTCATCTACCTGCGGATCGTTCAGCAGGTCCGCGCCGGGAACGGTCCGGTCTTCAACGCCGGCGAGAGGGTCGAGGCCTATACGGGCACCCTTTGGGTCGCGCTGCTGGCTGTCGCCGACCTCGTGACACCCGTGCGACTCGAGTGGATCGCGGTGCTCCTGGGGCTCGCGTGCGGGGCGGCGGGCCTGGGCCTGGCGATCGCGGGCGCCCGCAGGTTGGTGCCGCAGGAGTACGACCGTCGCTGGTTCGTCCCCTGCGGGGCGGTTGTCTTCGTCGCCCTCACGCCGGTCTGGGTCTTTGCCACGAGCGGCCTCGAAACGGGGCTGGCGTTCGGGTGGCTGGGCGCCTGCCTGTGGGTGCTGAGCTCGTGGTCTCGCAGCCAGGAGGCGCGGGTCTCGTATCCGGGCGCGGTGGTGCTCGGGCTCGGGTGGCTGATCCGCCCGGAGCTGGCTCTGTTCAGTGCGGCCTTCGTCGTGGTCGTCCTGGTGGGTGAGTGGCGTCAGAGCGATGTCACGCGTCGCGTGCAGGTGATCGCCGTGGCGTTGGCGTTGCCGGTGGCGTACCAGATCTTCCGGATGGGCTACTTCGGGAGCATCGTGCCCAACACCGCCGTGGCCAAGGAGGGCGGCAGCGCGAACTTCGAGCGCGGCTGGCGTTACTTCCGTGACTTCGTCGACCCCTACTGGCTCTGGGTCCCGGCATTGGCCCTCGGGGCTGGGGCCTATCTCCCGCTCGCGTCCATCCTGGCCGGTCTTCGCGGCCGGCTCACTGCCATCGCGTTCGTCGCCTGCGGGTTGCTCAACGTCGCCTACGTGGTGGCTGTAGGTGGCGACTACCTGCATGGACGGCTTTTCCTACCGGGTCTCTTTGCCGTCTGTGCACCGGTTGCGGTCATTCCGGCCACTCGCCGGCATGTGGCGGCGCTGGCCATCGCACCGTGGGCCGCGGCCGCGGTCCT
>DASRJN010000382.1:0-6953 GCA_035649455.1 Acidimicrobiales bacterium | reverse complement strand
GCGTCCTGGAACGCTTCGCCGGCCGCAACAGAGATGGGCTGGACGGTGGACGAGCCCGAGACCTGGACTTCGCCGGACAGATCACTGCCCGAGTCGCCGCTGCTCGCGCTGTCGTCATCGTCATCGCCGCAAGCCGCGGCCAGGAGCCCGAAGGCCAGAATGATCGCCACCCATGCGAAGCGGCGATGCTTCGTTCTGTGCACTGATGCCCTCCCTTGTGGGGCCTGCTGTCGTTAGAGCGCACACATCTCGGCGCTCATGTCGGTATTCACCGTAGGAAGGGCAGGTGAACAGCCGGGGAGACAGATCATGAACGAGCGGTAAACGAGGACGGAACGTTGCGCTAACCGCGTGAACGCACAGCCTCTGACCTGGTAAAAGCTCCGCCTCGTGCTCGGTCGTGCTCACGTCGTAGCTGCCCGAGCCGCGCCCCGAGTGTGGATGAGTAGCGAGACCGCTTCAGAGCGGCGTCACTCGTGCTCGCGCTGCAGATGCGCGAGCAGCTCCCGGTCGTGCGCGTAGGTGAGCAGCGACGCCGCGTCGGCGAGCGGCACCCAGCGGCGCCCGTCGATCTCGTCGTTGGGCTCCCAGGGCTGCAGGCGCACCGGGCTCATCAGCCAGTAGCGCACGAGCTTCTGGCGGCCCTTGCCGTCGATGTAGCGCGTGGAGGGCAGCTCGTCGCCGAGCTCGGCCTCGATGCCCGTCTCCTCGGCCACCTCGCGCAGCGCGGCGCCCTCCCAGGACTCACCCCGCTCCAGCTTCCCCTTCGGGAAGCTCCAGTCGTCGTAGCGCGGCCGGTGGATCAGCGCGACCTCGATGCCCGGCCGCATCCCCCCGTTGCCGTCGGGCACGTCCGCCGACCGCCACAGGAGGCCTCCCGCGGCGCGCACCTGCGGTTCCGAGCGCTTGCGCGCCTGCTTCCGCCGGGGGGAGGTCGCCATCGCATTGTTCATACCCGCTTCCCGCCGCCATCTGCGACTGCACGCAGGCTCACCAGCAGCTACCCGGCGGCCGACCGGGGCGGGCTGGGCAGCGGGTGGACCTCGCCGAGCGGGTGCGGCGCGGGCAGCGGAGGCGACGGCGCGCCGTCCCGACGGGAGCGCAGCTCGCCCACTCGGTCGAGCTGTCGCTCGAGCTGGCGGCGGCGGGTACCGGCGAGGTCGTCCCAACTGCGGCGCACGCTGTCGAGGCTGCGCCCCACTTTGTCGAATGCGTCCGCGAACTTGCCCCACTGGGACTCGAACGCAGCCAGGCAGGCGAGGATCTCGTCCGACGTGCGCTGGAGCTGGGTCTGTTCGACCGCCTGGCGGATCACGGCCAGCACCGAGAACAGCGTGCTCGGCGAGCACAGCACCACCTTCTGGCGCAGCGCCACCTCCACCAGCTCGCGGTCGTGCTGGTGCACGAAGGCGTACACCGCCTCGTTGGGGATGAACAGCAGCACTTCGTCGAGCGTGCGGTCGGGATCGATGTAGACGCGGCCCGACAGCTCGCGCACACGCGCCCGCACGTCGCGCACGAAGGCCAGTGCGTGCTGGTCGCGCTCGCGGTCGGAACCGGCCTCGAGGTAGCGCAGGTAGTTGTCGACCGGGAACTTGACGTCCATGTGCAGGACCCGCCCCCCGGGCAGGAGGAAGGTGAAGTCGGGGATGGTGCCGGCCGCCGTGGCCGACTGCTTGCGATAGCTGATGCCCTCGACCAGGCCCGCGGCCCGCAACACGTCGTCGGCCATGCGCTCGCCCCACTGGCCCCGCGCCCGCGGGTTGGCCAGCGCCTGGCGCAGCGACTGCGTGGTGTCGGCGAGGCGGGCGCTGACCGCCGCCATCTCCGCCAGGCGGGTCTCGACCCGACCGTGCTGCTCGGCCCGGTCGCGCTGCAGCGAGCCCACCAGCTCGGCCACCCGGGCCAGCTCGGTGCGCACGTCGCCCATGCGCGCCTCGACCGCGGCGTTGCGCACCGCCAGCTGCTCGTCCAATGCGCCCCGCAGCTCGCCCATGCGCGCCTCGACCGCGGCGTTGCGCACCGCCAGCTGCTCGTCCAGGGCGCCCCGCAGCTCGCCGAGCCGCTGCTCGAAGGCCGCGCTGCGGCTGGCCAGCTCACGCGAGCCGGCATCGGCCTCGGCGCCCAGCCGCTCGCCTGCCACCTTCACCACGGTGTCGACCGCGGCGTCGACCGCCGCCCGCACCGTGGCCTCGTGCGCGGCCGCGGCCCGAGCGCGCTCGCCGGCCGGCGTCGGCCGCAACCGGCCGAACACCGCGAGGGCGGCGGCCACGCCGGCCCCGAGGCCGACGACCATGCCCACGACGAGCAGTGCTGCGTTCATGGGCCGGACGTTACGAGCGCCCTGTGACAGTTTCGGGGACTCGGAGGCCACCTCGGCGAAAAAAGTTCAGACGACCGAGGCGCTGGCGGTGCGGACACCCCGCGCCGTCGTCAGCTGCTGCAACAGCACCTGGGACTCGGTCTCGCCGCCTACCGCGCACCGGGTCCAGCGGCCGTCGGCGTCGAGGCGCCAGGCCAGCACGTCGTCACGCAGCGCGACGTCCAGGATCTCGTCCAGCCGCCCTTGCAGGTCGGGGTCGACCACCGGGGTCAGCACCTCGACCCGCCGGTCGAGGTTGCGGGGCATGAGGTCGGCCGATCCGATCAGGTGGCGGGGCCGGCCGGGACCGTCGCCGTTGGCGAACCGGTAGATGCGCGAGTGCTCCAGGTAGCGGCCCACGATCGAGCGGACCCGGATGTTCTCCGACAGCCCCGGGACGCCGGGGATGAGGCAGCAGATCCCCCGCACCACCAGGTCGATCTCCACGCCCGCCTGCGACGCCCGGTACAGCAGCTCGATCATGGGCTGGTCGACCAGGCTGTTCATCTTCATGGTGATGCGGCCGCTGCCCGGCCCGTCGCCCGCGGCCTCGATCTCGCCCTCGATCAGCGCCTCCAGCGCCGGCCGAAGCAGCCGCGGCGCCACCGCCAGGCGCTGGTAGTCGATGTTGCGGCCATAGCCGGTGAGCTCGTTGAACAGCTGGGTGAGGTCGCCGCCGATGGCGGGATCGCAGGTCAGCAGGCCCAGGTCCTCGTACACCCGGGCGGTGCGGGAGTTGTAGTTGCCGGTGCCGATGTGGCAGTACCGGCGCAGCCCGTCGGCCTCCTCCCGCACCACGAGTGCCGCCTTGGAGTGGATCTTGAGCCCGATCAGCCCGTAGGTGACGTGCACTCCCGCGGTCTCCAGCAGGCGGGCCCACTCGATGTTGGCGCCCTCGTCGAAACGGGCCTTGAGCTCGACGATGACCGCCACCTGCTTGCCCCGCTCGGAGGCCCGGATGAGCGTGCGGGCGATGGGGCTGTCACCCGAGGTGCGGTACAGCGTCATCTTGATCGCCAGCACGTGCGGGTCGGTGGCGGCCTGGCGGACGAACTCCTCCACCGTGGTGCGGAAGCTCTCGTAGGGGTGGTGGACCAAGATGTCGCCCTTGCGCATGGCGGCGAACACGTCCGCCCGCTCGCCTTCGCCCTTGGAGAGCTGGGTGGGCGTCACCCGCTGGTAGGGCGGGTCCTTGAGGTCGGGCCGGTCGAGGCCGTGCACCGCCCACAGGCCGCCCAGGTCCAGCGGGGCCGTGTGCAGGTAGACGTCGTCGTCGGCCACGTCCAGCTCGCGCTGGAGCAGCTCGAGCACCTCGTCCGACGTGGCGGCGTCGATCTCCAGCCGCACCGCTCGGCCGAAGCGGCGGCGGCGCAGCTCGACCTCGACCAGCGCCAGCAGGTCGTCGGCCTCTTCCTCCTCCAGCGTGAGGTCGGTGTTCCGGGTGACCCGGAAGGCGTGATGCTGCTCGATCTCCATGCCCGGGAACAGCTGGTCCAGGTGGGCGGCGATGACCTGCTCGAGGGGCACGAAGCGCTCGCCGTCGGGCAGCACCACGAACCGGGGCAGCAGGGACGGCACCTTCACCCGGGCGAACCGGCGGGCGACCGCATCCGGGTCGCGCACGATCACGGCCAGGTTGAGCGAGAGGTTGGAGATGTACGGGAAGGGGTGCCCGGGATCGACCGCCAGCGGTGTGAGGACCGGGAAGATGCGGTCCTCGAACGTCTCGACCAGGAACTTCTCGTCGTCCTCGTCGAGGTCGGCCCAGGACGAGAGCTTGATCCCGGCCGTGGCCAGGCCAGGGGCCACCTGATCCAGGAAGCAGGCCTGGAGCCGGGGCAGCAGCAGCTCGATGCGGTCCCGGATGTCGAGGAGCTGCTGGGCCGAGGTTCGGCCGTCCGGGCTGAGGGCGCCCACCTCCCCGGCGACCTGGTCCTTCAGCGCCGCCACCCGCACCTGGAAGAACTCGTCGAGGTTCTGGCTGAAGATGGCGAGGAACTTGGCCCGCTCGAGCAGCGGGACCCGCTCGTCCTCCGCCAAGGCCAGCACCCGCTCGTTGAAGTCGAGCCACGACAACTCGCGGTTGTGGTAGCGGGCCGGGGGTAGCTCCCCCGGGGCCGCGATCTCTTCAGCGGTAGCGGCGGCCATGCCGCGATCGTACCGGTGGGCGGCTGCGGCGGGCCGCTGGACCCCGTGAACGTTCGGTGACGGAGTGCTCAGTTGTCGTCGTCTTCGGGGTAACCGAGGTCCCACTCCAGGAGGATGTGCTCGCGCTCGGCGTCTCGCACGACGCGCTCACGGTTGCGGCGGAACTGCGGATCGTGCGGCGGCAGCAACACGAGCCGGGCCATGACCCGGGAGCGGAAGTCCTCGATCATCTGGCGGTCGCCGAAGTCGGACTGCACCTCCCAGTGCGGAGCCACCGGCCCGAGGTAGACGACACGGGCGTGACCGCGGGGCGGCTCGACTTCGGCTGCGGGGACGTCTGACATGGCTGACCAGCCTACCGGTCAGGGGCCCTGGCGGCCGAGCTGCGCCGTCACCGTCTGCTCGTCGCCGCCGCGGTCGATCGTCAGCTCGATCTCGTCGCCCGGCTCGTGCTCGGCGATGGCGGCGCCGAGCTCGTCGTTGCTCGTGATCGAGTCGCCGTCGACGGCCACGATCACATCGCCCTGCTGGAGGCCGGCCTCCTCGGCGCCACTCCCGGGGATGACGTCGTAGATGAAGGCCCCGTCCTCGGCCTCGATCCCGAGGCGGTTCTTGACCGCCTCCTCCACCGTGTCCAACGAGACCGTGGTCACCCCCAGGCGGGGGGTGTCCGGGGTGATCTCGCCCCCGCCCTGCTGGATGCGGTCGATGATGGGCCTGGCGGAGTCGATGGCGATGGCGAAGCCGATGTTCTGGCTGTCGGCGATGATGGCGGTGTTGATGCCGACCACCGAACCGGTGGCATCGACCAGCGGCCCGCCCGAGTTGCCCGGGTTGATGGCCGCGTCGGTCTGGACCAGGTCGGACAGGCGCCCCTCGGGCCCGTCGATGGTCCGGTTGACGGCCGAGACGATGCCCGTGGTAACGCTGGGCTGACCCCCGAGGTTTAGAGCGTTCCCGATGGCGATCACGGGCTCGCCCACCACCAGGGAGCCTGACGACCCCAAGGTGGCCGGAGCCAGGTCGCCCGCATCCTCGATGCGGATGACGGCCAGGTCGCTCGACGGCTCGCTGCCCACCAGGGAGGCATCGAAGCTGGCCCCGTCGAACGTGCGCACCCGGATGCCGTCGGACTGCTCGATGACGTGGGCGTTGGTGAGCACCAGGCCGTCGGCCGACAGCACCACTCCGGTGCCTGCACCGTCGAACACCTCGCCCTGGGCGACCCCGCTGGTCTCGATGGTGACCACGGACTCCTTGACCCCGTCGAGGATGGTCTGGACGTCGATGGGGCCGTCGGTCAGCACCACGGGCCGGCCCTCGGGCGATGTCGGATCGCCGTCGTCGTCACCGACGTTCAGCGCGACGGCGGTGACGGTGGCGGCCACCAGCGCCCCCACCAGGGCGGATGCCAGCGCCACCAGCCACAGGCGCCGGCCCGACCCGCCCCGGGGAGGCTCGGTGGCACCCGCCGGCGTCGGCCCCGGCAGTGGCGTGGGCGAGGGCGAGGTCGCCATGGGCCACGGCGCGGCCCCGGGCGGCGGCGCCGGATGCCAGGGCGAAGACGGAGGCGAGGCCGGCGGTCCGGGCGACCAGGGCGGCCCGGCCGCAGGCGGAGCGGGCGGCTCGGGCGGCTCCGAGGACCCGGCGACGCCAGAGGGGGCGGGCGCGGCTTCAGAAGACGCACCCGGAGCGGGCGCCATGCTGGGTGGAGCTGACGGCGCACCCGGGGCGCGCGGCTCGGAGGACGTGGCCGCGGCAGACGCCTCGGGCGCGGCGGGCGGCTCAGACGGCGCGGCAGCCGCAGCAGACGGGGCGGCCGCAGTGGGCGGGGCGGGCGGCGGCTCGGACGGCGCACCCGGAGCGGGCGACGTGGTGGGTGGAGCCGAGGGCGGGGATTCGCCCGGGGCGGGCGGCTCGGAGGACCCGGCCGCAGTGGGCGGAGCGGGCGGGGCGGGTGGGGTGGCGGGCGGGGTGTCCGACGCCGGCGACGGAGGGAGCGCAGGCGGCTGGTCGGGCGATTGCGGTGTCGAAGGCGACGACTCCGGCGAGGGACGCACGGCGGGTGGCGGTGGCGGCAGTTCGTGGCGTAGTGGAGGCCGGGCGTTCCCTGCTGCCGGCGTGGGGGGTGCGGGAGGCGGCTGCGGGGGCGTTGAGTCGTCCTCGTTCACCACTCATGCATATCGGATACGGCAGGAACGCGACAGGTCGGGGCGGGAATGCCGCGAAATCTCCGAAAACCGGGAAATCCCCCATTCCCCCGGAGGGCAAAGCAAGGAACATTTCGTGCTGGGTTGGGTAATCGGGCGTGCCTCCCCCCGGGGCACGGTGCGGGCGCTGGGCAGAGACATGGAGGAGAGATGGACACCGAGTGGATGGCCCGCGGGAACTGCGCCCACGAGTCTCCGGGCCTGTTCTTCCCGAGCGACGGCGTGGGAGTAGA
>DASRJN010000381.1:0-2092 GCA_035649455.1 Acidimicrobiales bacterium | reverse complement strand
CGGCGGGTGTTCCGCATGGCGCCGGTCCACCACCACTTCGAGCTCGGCGGCTGGCCCGAGACCACGGTGATCATCCGCTTCTGGATCCTCGCCATCCTGTCCATGGCGGTGGCGCTGGGCGTGTTCTACGCCGACTCCATCTCCGCCGGGGTTACGGGGTGACGGGGTGACGGTCCCCCATCTGCGGGCCCCGGTGGGCGAGGCTGGTGCGATGCTGTCGCCCGGCGGAGATGCGCGCCCCGAGGAGGGGCGGTGAGCACCGCCACCGAGTCTCGCGAGCGGCACCCCACCGCGCACGTGCCCGCGCCGGGGGCAACCGGGTCACGGCTGTTCTGGGCGCTCGCCTTCCTGGTGGCGGTGTTCAACCTGCTGGGCCTGGTGATGGTGATGTCGGCGTCGTCGGTGGTGGCGCTCGACGAGTACGGCTCGTCCTGGTACTTCGTGTCCCGTCAGGCCGCCTGGGCGGCCGTCGGCACCGTCGCCCTGGTGGTACTGGCCAAGCTGGACTACCACCGCTGGCGGCGGTACTCCGGGCCGTTCGTGCTGGTGGCGCTGGCGCTGCTGGCGACCGTGCTGGCGATCGGCACCGGCACCCATGGCGCCACCCGCTGGATCGGCGTCGGCCCCCTCACCTTCCAGCCGTCCGAGCTGGCCAAGCTGGCGCTGCTGGTGTGGGTGGCGGACCTGCTGGCTCGGCGGGCCGCCTACATGCACAACCCGAGGGCCACGCTGCGGCCCATCATCGTGGTGCTGGCGGCCATGGCCACCCTGGTCATGCTCGAGCCCAACCTGGGCACGACCATCGTGCTGGCCGCCCTCGCGCTGACCATGTGCTACGTGGGCGGCGCCCCGCTGGGCCCGCTGGCCCGCTGGGCGACCTTCGGGATCGCCGCCGCCACCGGACTGGCGCTGGCCGCGGACTACCGGCGGGCGCGGGTGCTGGCCTTCCTCGACCCGTGGGCCGACCCCATGGACAAGGGCTACCAGAACATCCAGTCGATGGTGGGCCTGGCGGAAGGCGGCTGGTGGGGCAAGGGGCTGGGCGCGGGCACCGCCAAGTGGGGCTTCCTGCCGCTGGCCCACTCCGACTTCATCTTCGCGGTGATCGGGGAGGAGCTGGGCCTGCTGGGCGCGGCCGCGGTGGTCGGGCTGTTCGTGCTGCTGGCGGTGGTGGGCATCCGCATCGCGCTCCACGCCCCCGACCGCTTCGGGCTGCTGCTGGCCGTGGGCGTCACGTCGTGGTTCTGCGTCCAGGCCTTCGTCAACATCGGGGCCGTCATCGGCATCCTGCCCATCACCGGCGTGCCGCTGCCCTTCATCAGCGCCGGCGGGTCGTCGCTCGTGTTCGGCATGGCCGCGGCCGGGCTGGTGCTGTCGGTCGCTCGCCAGGCGACCGACGACGCCCCGAAGGCTCGCCAGTGAGCGACGAGCGACCCCGGACCACGGCGGCCCACCTCCGCTGCTACGCCCTCATCGCCGGGGGCGGCACCACCGGCCACGTCCAGCCCGCCCTGGCCATCGCCCGGGCCCTGGTGGCGCGCGGCCACAAGCAGTCGTCCATCGAGCTGGTCGGCAGCGAGCGGGGCATCGAGGCCCGCCTGGTGCCCGAGGCCGGCTTCGAGCTCACCCTGCTGCCGGGCCGGGGGCTGCAGCGCAAGCTGAGCTGGCAGAACGTGCGCTCGCTGGGGGCGCTGGCAGTGGCCTTCGGGAGGTCGTGGCGGCTGGTGGGGAAGCGCCGGCCCAAGGTGGTGGTGTCGGTGGGGGGCTACGCCAGCGTGCCCTGTGCCCTCGCCGCGGTGCTGCGTCGCATCCCGGTCGTGGTGGCCGAGCAGAATGCCACCCCGGGGGCGGCCAATCGCCTCGTGGCCCGGTTCGCCAAAGCCTGTGCGGTGTCGTTTCCGGACACGCCGCTGCCCCGCGCCGCGGTCACCGGCAATCCCGTACGGCCCGAGGTGCTGGCCATCGACCGGGCCCGGGACGGCGACACGGCGCGCGCCAAGCTCGGGGTCGCTCCCGGTCGCCGGATGGTGCTCATCTTCGGCGGGTCGCTGGGGGCCCTGCGCATCAACCAGGCCGCGGTCGACGCCGCCCG
>DASRJN010000380.1:0-7688 GCA_035649455.1 Acidimicrobiales bacterium | reverse complement strand
GGGGTCCCGGAGGATGTCGACCGCCCGGGTGAGGTGCTCGGGCGCCTCGGGTGCCGCGATGCGCAGTTCGGCGGATCCGAGCTCGAGCAGAACGACCCCTGTCAACTCCGGCGGCGGTGGCTCCCTGAGCGCACGACGCAGCCAGGCGACCGCCGCCGTGGGCGCGCCTCGTCCGAGCGCGTCCACCGCCACCCCTCGCAGGAGCTCGACCCGCGCCGGGTCTCCGATCGGCTCCGTCTCGGCGACCTGCGCCGCGATCCGCTCCGCCGAGGCGCCGCAGGCCGCGAGGACGCGGGCGGCCCGTGCGTGCGCCGCGGCGCGGGCGTGTGACCCGACGTCCGCGTAGACGGCCTCGCGGACGATCGGATGGGCGAATCCCAGCACGTCCCCCGGCGTCAGGATCTCGAGCTTGACCAGCAGATCGTGCGCCCGCGCCGCGTCGTCCTCGGCGATCTCGGCGAGGCGCGCCGCCTCGCCGAGCCCGGCGCCGTCACCGAGCACCGCGACCGCCCGCACCAGCTCGCTCGTGGCCGCCGGGGTGCCGGCGAGCCGCAGCAGAACCGCCTGGGCGACCGTGGCGGGCCCGATGTTGCGCACCCGGCCCACCTCCCGAGGGTCGTGCACGACGTCGTGCACGCCGGTCTCGCGCAAGAGAGCCTCCAGGAAGAACGGGTTGCCGCCGGTGGCGACCCAGCACGCCGTCGCGAACTCGGGCGTGACTCCCGCCCCGACCCGGAGACCGCACAGCGCCGCCGTGCCCGCGGTGGTCAGCGGGCGCGGGCGCAGGACCGTCGTCTCCGGTGCAGCGGCCAGCCGGGCCAGGTCGGCATCCGCGGCGCCGGCACGGGTGGCGCCGAGCACGGCAAGCGGGAGACCGTCCAGCCGGGGCGCGAGGTAGACGAGCAACCGGAGGGATTCCGCGTCGGCCCACTGGAGGTCGTCGACCGACACGGCGACCGGGCCGTCCTCCGTCAGGTTGCTGAGCAGCCAGTACAGGCCGTGCAGCATCGAGAACGCGACGTCGGTCGACGGCTCGGGCGACCCGGGCGCCGGCGGCTCGAAGAGCGGTCGCGCGAGGGCGGCGGCGCCCCTCAACCAGCGCTCGCGGTCCCGGCCGGGCGCCGGCGCGATGACGGGCTCGAGCAGCTGGCGCACGCACCCGTAGGCGAAGTCACGCTCGAGCTCGCCCGCCCTCGCGCGGAGGCATGTGAACCCCATGCCGACGGCGGTCTCGGCAGCCGCGCGGAGCAGGCTCGTCTTGCCGAGGCCCGCGGAGGCCTCGACGAGGATGACCTGGCCGCGACCCTCCCGCGCCTCGCTCAACCCGTGACTCACCGCCGCCAGCTCTCGCTCGCGCTCGAAGAGCACCGGCACAGTCTGCCGCGCCTGCCGCCCGCCCGCCGGGCGACGACGTCCAGCTCGAAGGCAGGATCCGCACAGGGAAAGCGCTGGTCAGGTTGGGGATGGCCGAGGCCGATTTCGAGCGGTACGCGTTGGTGGGTCGCACGATCGAGTACCACCGCGGCACGAATACGCCGAGTAGTGACTTCGAACAGGGCAGTATTGAGCGCCAGGCGGAACCGCAGGGAGGCAGGATGACCGAGAAATTCTCACGTCGCGCGCTGTTGGGGGGTGGATCGGCGGCTGCGGTCGCCGCCACGGTTGGCTGGTCGAATGACCGCTCGACCGACCGCCGCCCGGGCGAGGCCGAGTCGCAGGCGCAGAACGCCCGGCGCAAGCTGATCAAGGGAGGCTACGTCCTCACCATGGACAGCCAGCTGGGCGACCTCCCGACCGGCGACGTCCTCATCGACAGGGACCGCATCGTCGCCGTGGCGCCCCGGATCACCGCGCAGCAGGCCGGCGACGCCGCCCGGATCGACGCCACCGGCATGATCGTCATGCCCGGCCTGATCGACAACCACCGGCACATGTGGCAGAGCGTGATCCGCGGGGTCGCGGCCAACCTGACCTTCGGCGAGTACTTCGGCACGGTGATCTTCGGCATCTCGCCGCGCCTCACCCCCGATGACGTGCAGCTCGGCAACTTGCTCAGCGCTTATGAGTCGCTGGAGAGCGGCATCACCACGACGCTCGACTGGTCGCACGGCACCAACACCCACGCGCACGCCCTGGCGGCCATCGAAGGCCTGCGGGCGTCGGGCGCCCGCGCCGTGTTCGCCTACGGCTCACCCGCCGCCGCGTCCGGCCCGGACATCCCGCCCACGCCCGACGACGTCCGTGACGCGTTCGAGGTCCTGGCCGACGAGCCTCTGGTCGACCTGGCCATCGCCAGCGGCAGCCCCGAGGAGTCCGACGCCGGCCGGGTGGCCCGCAACATCGAGCTGGCCCGCGAGCTCGGCGTCGGCGTCACCATGCACTCGCTCGGCGGGCCTGCCGGCTCCGCGCCCCAGCTGCTGGAGGCCGCCGGGCTCCTCGGCGACGACATCACGTTCATCCACAACAACCTGTTCACCCAGGCCGACTTCGAGCTGATCGCGCAGCGGGGCGCCCACGTCTCCAGCTCGCCCGAGGTCGAGATGCAGATGGGTCTCGGCCCGGCCCCGTTGGGGCTGATGCTGGCGGCCGGTGCCCGCCCGACGGTCAGCGTGGACGTGGTCCCGGCCGTGGCCGGCGAGCTCTTCACCCCGCTGCGCTTCATCCTCCAGACCGAGCGCATGATTGCCCAGCAGCAGGCCGCCGAAGCGGGGATGCCGCTCACCAGCCTGCCGATCACCACCCGTGACGTGCTGCCCTACGCCACCACCAACGCCGCGGCGTCACTCGGCATGGCCGACCGGATCGGTTCCCTCACGCCCGGGAAGCAGGCCGACGTGATCCTGGTCAACGCACTCGCCCTCAACACGTTCCTCGCTGAACCGAGCGCCGCCCTGGTCCAGTTCGCCCACCCCGGCAACGTCGACACCGTGCTCGTCGCCGGGCGGGTGGTCAAGCGGGGCGGCCGGCTGGTCGGTGTCGACCTCGGGCCGTTGCGGCGGCAGGCCAAGGAGGCCAACCAGCGCCTGCTCGCGTGACGACGTGGCCGGCGAGGAGGTGGCCCGCGGGGTTCACTCCTTGCGGGCGACCCCACAGTAGAACGCGGGATCCTCGGCGAAGACCGGCGAGTCCGCGTCGGGCCGCCAGCGGTTCACGGTGACGACACCCGGGTCGACCAGCTCGAGGCCGTCGAAGAACCGGGTGAAGTCGGCGCGGTTGCGCAGCACGAACATGTAGCGGGCGTCGGGCGGGGGCGCCTGCTCGAGCGCGGCCATCTCCTGGGGCCGGACGTCCTTGGTCAGGTGCGAGACCACCAGGTAGCTGCCCGAGGGAACGGCGTCCATGTACTGGGCGACGATGCCCCACGGGTCGTCGCTGTCGGGGATGTGGTGCAGGATCGACACCAGCATCACCGCGGTCGGCTTGTCGAAGTCGAGCGTGGGGGAGGCGAGCTGCATGACCTGCTGGGGGAGGCGCAGGTCGACGTCGCGGTAGGCCGTGGCGCCCTCGGTGGTGCTCTTGAGCAGGTGGTGGGCGTGGGCCAGGACGATGGGGTCGTTGTCGACGTAGACGATGTGAGCGTCGGGCGCGGCCTGCTGGGCGACGCCGTGGACGTTGTCGGCGTTGGGGATGCCCGTGCCGAGGTCGAGGAACTGGCGGATGCCGCCCTCGCGAGCCATGTAGCGGACCGCCCGGCCGAGGAACTCGCGGTTGGCCCGGATGTCCTTGCGCGACCGCTCGATGCCACCCGGGATGGCGGCGGCCTGCAGCTCGGCGACCTCGCGGTCGACCGCGAAGTTGTTGGTGCCACCCAGCAGGTAGTCGTACACCCGCGCCGAGTGGGCCACCGTGGTGTCGATCTCGGCGAGCTCATGGCGACTGATGGGTGGCTTCGGGGCCTCGCTCACGGCTGGAGCTTCCAATGCCATCGCACGGCGGCGAGGTTAGTTCGAGGTCGTGCCCTCGCCGCACCAGCCCTGGTCCCGTACCTCGAAAGTGGCGTTCACCAGCCGGGCTACAGCCCGACGAGCGCCCTCCTGAGCGGTAGGCCACAGGTTCGGGTCCTGCCGGGGTCACGAGAAGTGCTGGTGTACGGTCGGGCGGTGGCTGAGGCCGGCACTCGTAGCGTCTCGGTCGAGCTGTTGCCCGACCTGCGCCGGGCCCGTGACCACATCGACGCGCACTTCGCCGACGAGCTGGACCTGGCTCGGCTCGCCCGGGTGGCCGGAGTGTCGAAGTACCACTTCGCCCGCAGCTTCGAGGCCGTGTACCGGGAGACGCCGATCCGCTACCTGACCAGGCGGCGGATCGAGCGGGCGCAGGATCTGCTGCGCTCGGCCAATCTGACCATCACCGAGATCTGCGTGTTGGTCGGCTTCTCCAGCCTCGGCTCGTTCTCGGCTCGGTTCAGTGAGCTGGTCGGTGAGTCGCCCTCCGCCTACCGCGCCCGATGGGCCGCGGCCGGCGGGCCACACATTCCGGGTTGCTACCTCTTCATGTGGGGCCTCAGGCCAATCCAGCAATCTGAGAGAAGCGTCACGGAGGCAGCTGTCCGTACCGTCGAGACATGATCACAAACGTCTCCCTCGTCACCGTGTACTGCACCGACCAGGACGCCACCCGGGACTTCTACGTGGATGTGCTCGGCTTCGAGACCCGCAGCGACGTGACGCTGGAAGGGTTCCGCTGGGTCACCGTCGGCCATCCCAACCAGCCCGAGCTCGAGCTCACGCTCATGACACCCGGACCGCCCCTGGACGACGACGCCGCCGAGTTCGTCCGGCGCCAGCTCGGCAAGGGGCAGATGGGTGGAGTCGGTCTGCAGGTCGACGACTGCCGCAAGACCCACGAGGACCTCGTCGCCAAGGGCGTGGACTTCCTGCAGGAGCCGTCCGACCGTCCGTACGGCGTCGAGGCCGTGATGCGGGACAACGCCGGCAACTGGCTCGTGCTCGTGGAGCCGAAGGACTTCAACCCGAGCGACCGCTCCTGACGCCGCGGTGCGCCAGCCCTGAGCTGACCGCGAGCCCATGACAACCGGACACCGGACGGGAAGGAGAAACGTGGGAACAGGACGGTCGTCAGGGGCGGAGCCGGGCCAGCATGGGGATGGCGTCGATCTTCTCGTCGGTCAGCTCCTGCCAGCGGATGCCGGGCGGACGTCCCCGTCGCCCCCGGCGCCGGCAGCGGATGACCCGGTCGGGGGTGACGATGACGTCGAGACGGAAGTCGTGGTCGGTCTCCGGGATGCGCCCGTTGCCGACGACCTGCGCCTCATGGACCGTCGTCACCATCACCGTGCGGTCGTCGATCAGCCCGGCCTCCCACGCCAGAGCGAATTCGAGGTCGCTGAACCCGCCGCCCTTGCCGAGCCGGGCACCGTCGGCGGAGACAGCGACACAACCCACGACGGCGAGGTCCACCGACTCGAGCGCGTCGAGCGCCACCGGTTCACCGGCGCGAGCCGCCCCGGTGATCGACGCCGCTCGGCGAGGGCTCACCTCCAGTGCTTCCGGCTCGAGGCGAAAGAACGGCGCCTCGGAGGCGAGGCGGGGAACGGCCATGTACACGGTCTTGCCGTCCTCCAGTGCACGCTGGCGGACCGGCAGCTGGGGCGAGTCGGGGTTCGCCTTGACCGTCGTCGCCTCCTGCCACTCCCCGAGCCCGCGTAGGAGCTCGGCGGCCGCCTCCGCGCCCACGAAGTTCGGGATGCGCCCGTCCGCCCCGGGGAAGCGGGCGACCCCGGGCACCGCGACCGCGGCCCAGATCTCCTCCCGGAGTGCAGCCTTGGCCGCCAGCACCCCGGCCTCGCCGCCCGCATCCCGGTCGTGTCGACGCCCCACCGCGCGACGTCTTAGCGCGTCTGTGTGCGGTGGCGGTAGACGCCCACGGCGAGGGTCACGACCACTTGTCGTGACGAAAGACCCTATTGCCCCAGGTCGAGGGCTCGTAACGTCGGCAGCCGATCCGTTGAGTAGGGGATGGGCATGGGGGCATGTGACTCGAAGGCAGCAGTCCGTCCGCTGGCGGTGCTGGCGGCGACGTTCTGCTTGCTCGCGATGACGCCGGCGATGGCCTCGGCACGCGCACTGCAGGTGACACCACCGGTCTTCGAGGTCGAGCCTCAGGACCGCGCGGTCAATGTCGGAGCGACGATCGAGCTGCGTGCGGTTGCGACGGGGACCGGGGAGCTCGAGCTCGTGTTCCAACACTCGTCGGACGGCGGGCAGACATGGCAGGACACTGGCGGATGCGGGGGTGCGGATCGGCTCGACTGCGGTGTCAGCCCGACCGCCACGCTCGACCTGGACGGCTCCTTGTGGCGCGCTGTCGTCACTGGTGAGGGTGGTACGACGGTCAGTCGCGAAGCGCTGGTGCGCGTGTGCAGCGAGGCAACCTGCGTGACGGAGGACTTCGTCGTCTCACCCAGTTCCGATCTGGTCTCGGGTCAGGTCGTCGACGTCACCGGCTCGGGGTTCCCGGGCGCGGCAACGATCCTGCTGTCGATCTGCGAGGTCGACAGCCGACTGTGTAGAGACGCCGCGAGCACGACCACCGACGCGACGGGCAATCTCGCGACACCTGCCACCGTTGCGCGCACGATCGCCATGCGTCGTGACTGCCTCCGCGCGGCCTGCGAGATGCGCGCCGAACTCGTGGGCGGAAGCGAACGCGTCACGCTCGGGTCGGTTCCCCTGGCCTTCCGCGACGTTCAGCCCGACCTGCGCCAACGCCGGCGCAGCGACGGCGCGATCTTCTTCGACGACGTCTACACGATCATCTCGAACCCGCCGATGATGAGCCACGCCATCGACCCCGGAGGCACATGGACCTTCGCGGTGCAGGTACAGAACGACGGCGACTCCGCCGACGACATCACCATCACGGGAGCGGCTCCGTCATCCGGGATCACCGGGCAGTTCTTCGTGGGCTGGTTCGACGTCACCTCCGCCATCGGTGGACCCGGCTTCACGTTCCATGACGTGCGACCAGGTGAGGTGATCACCTTCGCGCTCCGGTTCCAAGCGCCGCCGGACGCAGTCGCAGGCATGGAACAGCAGGCCGCCGTGATCGCCAGGTCGGTGACCGACTCCGAAGCCGTGGACTTCCAGCGGTTCCGGGTCTTCGTCCCGAGGCCCGGCTGAGAGCCGCTGGTCACGCCGGATCACGAGTGGCCGGCCTCCGATCCCGCCGACGCCGACCCGCGGTCGTCCAACCTCGGCTGACGGCGTCACGTGAGCTGTAGGCCGCCACGACCGCCACGGCGGCGGTGATCACCTGACAGAGGCCGAGGAACCAGTAGCCATGCGCCATCGAGAAGATGGCGTTGACGGCGAATATGAGACTGCTCACAGCCCAGAAGCTCGGGTATTGGCCAGTCACGACAGATCCTCGCAGTCCGTTGGAATGGGGGCCGCGTCAGGTGAAGTCGAACGTGTCGAGGACGCGGCCGAGCGCTTCGATGTCCCTGTCCTCCACGAGCTGGGCCACAACGATCGCGATGCGGTCCTGGTCGGACTTGTATTCGGCCGCGAGGACCACGACCACGGTGTTGGTACCCGGGCAGTCGGCGTAGAGCTCGATCTCGCCTACGAACGCCGGGTCCTCATAGGGCTGGCTCCCGTAGCTGGTGCACTCGATCTGCTCGAAGGCCGCCAGGGCCGTCGGGACGTCGGTGACGCTGCTGTCGG
>DASRJN010000379.1:0-5051 GCA_035649455.1 Acidimicrobiales bacterium | reverse complement strand
CCACAGGCCCGGCACGGCGAACACCGCGCTGGTCAGCACCCAGGCGGTGATGTGATCCTGCTCGCCCTCGACGGAGCGGGCCCCCCAGGCCACGGCCGCGACCGTGACCGCCACCAGCACCCAGCCCCCGCGGCGTACCGCCAGGGGGAAGACGAAGTTGTCTTCGGCAGGCCGCGGCCCCGGGCTCTTGTGCTCGCGGGGGTATGTGCCGCCGAACCCCGCGGCCGACCGCAAGACCCCGTGCATCCCTACGGCCATGCGCGTCCCCCCGGGCCCGGATCAGATTTGGCTGTCCAACCCGAAACTTACCATCGGTTCATTACGACGCGATGAGGACGATCTTGCCCAGCTTGCCGCCCGCGGCGAAGTGGTCGTAGGCCGCCGCCGCCTCCGCCAGGGGGAACGTCGCCGCCAGCGGCACGGTGAGCGCGCCTCGGGCCAGTAGGGGGAGCACGTGGCGCTCGACCCGGCGCGCGGCCTGGGCCTTGTCCTCGAGTGGCCGGGGCCGGAGCGTAGAGCCGTGGATGCGGCCGCGCTTGCCCATGAGGGCGAGCAGGCTGATCTCGGCCGACAGGCCGGCGCCCACGCCGATCACCGCGATGCGCCCGCCGGTGGCCAGGGCGTCGAGGTTCGCGGCCATGTTGGGCCCGCCCACCAGCTCGAGCACGACATCGAACGGTCCGTGCTCGCCGAAGCCCTTGGGCGCCACCACCGCCGCCCCCAGAGCCGCGACCCCGGCGCGCGAGGCCTCGTTGCGCACCGTGGCCACCACCTGCGCGCCCGCGGCCACGGCCAGCTCGACCGCGGCGGTGCCCACGCCGCCGGCGGCGCCGTGGATGCAGACCCGCTCACCCATCCCCAGGCCGCACTGGCTGAACAGGGCGTCGTGCGCGGTGGTGTAGTTCTCGGGGAAGCCGCCGGCCTGGGCCCACGAGACGCCTTCGGGGACCGGCATGGACACCAGCTCGGGGACGATGGCCAGCTCGGACTGGCCGGCGCCGGTCACCACGGCCATGACCCGGTCGCCCGGCCCGAAGCGCCGGCAGCCCGGTCCGGCCTCCACCACCTCGCCGGCCAGCTCCAGCCCCGGGCGGTCGGGGGGCGTGGTGCCCGGCGGGGGCGGGTACATCCCGTCGCGCTGCATCAGGTCACCGCGGCAGACCCCGGCGGCCTGCACCGCCACCAGCAGCTCGCCGGCCCCGGGGGCCGGGTCGGGGTGCTCGCGCCACGCGAGCGCGCCGTCCACGATCGTCACCGCGTGCATGGCCCGCCTGTCTAGTGCGTCAGCGCTGCGCCATCGGCACGTAAGGCCGCTCGGACGTCCCGGTGTAGAGCTGGCGCGGGCGGGCGATCTTCTGGTCCTGCTCGAGCAGCTCGACCCAGTGCGCCAGCCAGCCCGATACCCGGGGGATGGCGAACAGCACCGTGAACATGTCGGTGGGGAAGTCCATGGCCTGGTAGATCAGGCCCGAGTAGAAGTCGACGTTGGGGTAGAGCTTCCGCGAGACGAAGTAGTCGTCGGACAGCGCCACGTCCTCGAGCTTGAGCGCGATGTCGAGCAGCGGGTTGCGGCCGGTGATCTCGAACACCTGGTCCGCGGTCTGCTTGATGATCTGGGCCCGGGGGTCGTAGCTCTTGTACACGCGGTGGCCGAAGCCCTGGAGCTTGACCTCGCCCGCCTTGACCCGCTTGACGTAGGCGTCGACCTCTTCGAGCGAGCCGATCTGTCGGAGCATGGCGATGACGGCCTCGTTGGCGCCGCCGTGGCGCGGGCCGTAGAGGGCGGCCGCCGCGCCGGCCACGCAGCTGTAGGGGTCGGCATGCGCCGAGGCGATCGTGCGCATGGCGGTGGTCCCGCAGTTCTGCTCGTGGTCGGCGTGCAGGATGAACAGCACGTCGAGGGCACGGGCCAGCGAGGGGTTGGCGTCGTAGCGGGGCTCGGCCACCTTCCACAGCATCGACAGGAAGTTGGCGGTGAAGCCGAGCGAGTTGTCGGGGTACACGAAGGGCATCCCCACGCTGAAGCGGTGGCAGGCGGCCGCCAGCGTCGGCATCTTGGCGATGAGCCGCAGGATCTGCTTGTGGCGGTTGTCGGGGTCGCCGATGTCCTTGGCGTCGAGGTAGAAGGTCGACAGGGCCGCCACCGCCGACACCAGCATGCCCATGGGATGGGCGTCGTAGTGGAAGCCCTCCAGGAACCGCTTGCGCACGTTCTCGTGGATGAACGTGTGGTACGTGATCTCGTGGACCCAGTCGTCGAACTGGGCCTGGGTGGGCAGCTCGCCGTAGATCAGCAGGTAGGCGACCTCCAGGTAGCTGGAGTGCTCGGCCAGCTGCTCGATGGGGTAGCCGCGGTAGCGCAGGATGCCGGCATCGCCGTCGATCTCGGTGATGGCGCTGCGGGTCGCGGCGGTCGTCATGAAGGCTTCGTCGAAGAACCACACGTTGGGCAGCAGCTTGCGCCACTCTCCGGCGTCGACGCCGCCGTCGACGATCGGGACCTCGACGGACTCGCCCGTGCGGTTGTCGGTGATCGTGATGCTCTCGGGCACGGCCGCACTGCTCCTTGCTCGGAACCGGGATCCAGGGGCGAATCTACTGCCGTGTCACCGAAGTCCCCAGGGTGACCGTCACACCTTCCTGGTCACTGGCCGCCACCAGGTCGCGGATGGCGGTGCGCACCGCCCGGGCCGGGGCGGACAGTCGCCCACGGCGGGGGACCGCGATGCCTACCGAGCGAGGGGCCAACCCGTCCACCGGCACCCTCCGGCACCTGGTATCGAACCACGGGCGGGCTGCCGTAGCGGGCACCACCGCGGCACCGAAACCCTCGAAGGCCAGCGAGCTGAGCAACCGGATGCCGTCGATCTCGGCCTGCGGGCGCATGCTGACCCCCGCCCGCGCCGCCTCGTCGTCCAGCACGTCCCGGAAGGCGGTGCCCTGGGGCTCCAGCAGCAGCTCGTGCTCGGCCAGCTCGGCGAGGGTGAGGCGCTCGTGCCGGGCCAGCGGGTGGTCCAGCGGGGCGAGGACGATGCGGTCCTCGTCGAACAGCGGCTCGGTGGCCAGGTCGGCCGTCACCGCCGGGACGTTGATCACCGCGAGGTCGAGGCTGTCCGCCACCACCTGCGGCACCAGCGACGTGGTGGTGGCGTCCACGATGACCAGGTGGACCAGGGGATGGCGCTCGGCCAGCAGGTCCAGCAGCCGGGGCGCCATCCAGCGGCTCACGCTCCCGATGCAGCCCAGGCGCACGTCCCCGGCCACCTGGTGGAGCATCGAGTCGATGTCGGCCCGGAGGGCGTCGATCTCGTGCTGGATGCGCCGGGCGCGCTCCACCACGACCTCGCCCTCCTCGGTCAGGCTCCCGGTCGAGCGGTCGACCAGCGAGGCGCCCAGGTCGCGCTCCAGCCGGGCCACGTGGGTGGAGACGTTCGACTGCACCGTGTGGAGGCGGCGGGCGGCGGCGGAGAAGGAGCCGGCCTCGGCTACGGCGGTGAGGGCGGTGAGCTGGCGGAGGTCCATCGCTTCCAATGATGGCATCTATCGCCAACAACTGTTTGACGGATTGTTACCGGACAGGCAAACTGACTCGTACATAACGAACGGCCTTTGGAGAACCCCCCTCCCCGAAGCCGTTCGTCGAACAGAGTGCCGCAGGCAGACCCCCCTCCGCCTGTGCAGCACCTGTAGGAGCCGACCGAGCCACCCACGGTCGGCTCCTCTCGTTTTCGCCTAGCTTGGAGAGCAATGAAGGCGGCGGCCATCTTCGACCTCGACCGCACGCTGTTGCGCGGCGCCAGCGGCCCGGTGATCAGCGAGGCGCTGCGCGAGGCAGGCGTGCTGTCGGAGCGCTCGCTGCCCGGCGAGGGCCTGGTGTACCGGGTGTTCGACCTCATCGGCGAGACCCGGCCCTCGATGATCCTGACCCGCCAGGCCGCCCGCTTCGCCAAGGGCTGGCGCCGTGAGCAGGTGCAGGAGGCTGGACGCAAGGCGGCCGAGCGGCTGGCCGAGGCGGTCCAGCCCTTCGCCCACGCCATCATCGACGACCACCGCGCCCAGGGACGCCGGCTCGTGCTGGCCACCACGACGCCCGACGACATGATCCGGCCCCTGGCCGACCGCCTCGGCTTCGACGACGTGGTCGCCACCCGGTACGGCCTGGACGGCGACGGCCGGTACGACGGCACGATCGACGGCGAGTTCGTGTGGGGCCGGGGCAAGCTCAAGGCGGTCCAGGCGTGGGCCGGGCCCCATGGCGTCGACCTGCGGGAGAGCTGGGCCTACAGCGACTCGTACTACGACCACCCGCTGCTCAGCGCGGTGGGCCACCCCGTCGTGGTCAACCCCGATCCGCGCATGCTGGCGCTGGCCACGGTGCGGCGCTGGCCGGTGCTGCACCTGGACGTGCCGGCGGGCGTGCCCAAGCTGCCGGTCATCGGGCTCGAGCCCCAACGGCTGCTGCAGACGTTCACCCGGCCCGAGCTGCTGCCCTGGGTGCGCTTCGACATCGACGGCGTCGACCGCATCCCGGCCACGGGCCCGGCCATCGTGGTCGCCAACCACCGCAGCTACTTCGATCCCCTGGCCCTCGGCACCACGTTCGCCCGGCGGGGCCGCGCGGTGCGATTCCTGGGCAAGCGGGAGGTGTTCGACGCCCCCGTGGTCGGCCACCTCGCCCGGGCCCTCGGCGGCATCCGGGTCGACCGCGCCACCGGGTCGGACGAGCCGCTGGTGGAGGCGTCCGCCGCCCTCGCGGCCGGCGAGCTGGTGGCCATCCTGCCTGAGGGCACGATCCCGCGGGGCCGGGCGTTCTTCGAGCCCGTGCTCAGCGGGCGCTGGGGGGCCGCCCGGCTGGCGGCCAACGCCAAGGTCCCGGTCATCCCCATCGGCCTATGGGGCACCGAGCTGGTGTGGCCCCGCTCCGACCGGGTGCCCCGGATCTGGAACGTGACGCACCCGCCCACGGTCCGCATCCGGGTGGGCGACCCGGTGGAGCTCAAGCTGCGCTCGCCCCAGGCCGACACCAAGCGGATCATGGCTGCCATCGTCGA
>DASRJN010000378.1:0-5179 GCA_035649455.1 Acidimicrobiales bacterium | reverse complement strand
GCGGCCGGCGACGCCCACCAGAGCATCCCGCCGTCCAAGCTGCAGCCCGTGGCGCCGTTCCTGGGCGAGCGGCCGCCGGTGGTGACCCGGGCCGAGTACCGCCGCTCGGGCTTCACCGGCGCCCACCTCGACCCCGCCCGGTTCTGGGGCTACCGCACGCCGTCCACCATGGTCACCGAGATCGGCCGGCTGGTGCGGGCGCACGAGCCGTTCGTCTACGCCTACTACGACGGCCTCGACAAGGTGGCCCACGAGTACGGCCTGGGCGAGCACTACGACAACGAGCTGGCGTGGATCGACCACACCGTCGAGCGCATCCTCACCGCGCTGCGTCCCGGGTGCGTGCTGGTGGTCACGGCCGACCACGGCCAGGTCGAGGTGGGCGGCAACGTCAGGCCGCTCGCCGGCGAGGTGCTGGCCCAGTGCTCGATGCAGTCGGGCGAGGGCCGCTTCCGCTGGCTGCACGCCCGCGCCGGGCGGGCGCGGGCCCTGTGGGAGGCCGCCAGCGAGCATCATTCCGACGTCGCCTGGATCCTGACCCGTGACGAAGTGGTGTCCGAGCAGTGGTTGGGCCCGGTCGTGAGCGAGGCGGCGCTGGCCCGCCTGGGCGACGTGGCGGTGGTGGTCCGTACCGACATGGCCTTCCACGATCCGCTCGACACCGGCCCTTACGAGCTGATCGGCCGGCACGGCTCGCTCACGTCGGCCGAGATGCTGGTGCCGCTGCTGGTGGCAGCGCGGTGAGGGCTGGCAGGATGGATCCCTATGTCATCCACTGACGAACCGCAGTCGCCCCCTGGCCGCGAGGCGTTCGCGATGCCCCCGGTCGAGCACGCCGAGGTCGTGACCTCTGTTGACGGTGAGGATCAGGGCGAGGCGGTCGAACAGCCGGCCAAGGTGATGCGGATCGGGTCGATGATCAAGCTCCTCCTCGAGGAGGTGCGCCAGTCCGACCTGGACGAGCCGAGCCGCGACCGCCTGCGCGAGATCTACGAGACCTCGGTGACCGAGCTGTCCGGCGCCCTGTCGCCCGACCTGCGCGACGAGCTGGGCCGCCTGGCGCACCCGTTCGCCGGGGAGGCCGCCCCCAGCGAGGCCGAGCTGCGGGTGGCGAAGGCTCAGCTGGTGGGGTGGCTGGAAGGCCTGTTCCACGGCATCCAGGCCACCCTGTTCGCCCAGCAGATGGCCGCCCGCCAGCAGCTCGACGAGATGCGGCGGCGGCTCCCTCCGGGTGCGCCGCAGCCTTCGGCCCCCGAGCGTGAGGCCCGGCCCGGGACCTACCTCTGAGCGTTCCCGGGTGACGTGGCCGTGCTCGCGCGGTACGTGGTACCGGGGCGCGAAACCGTAGTGCGTCGGACATGTAACCCCACCTGGACCTAGGCTTGTATCGATGGGGCAGGCCCGGACCTACCGGCTCGCCGGCCTGGGCGCTACCAACGCCAGGCTGGCGGTCTCCACGGGGGCGACAGTCGTCGTGGCACTGGTCGCGGGCGCGCTGGCGGCCGCGGGCGTCGCCGACGGCGAAGTGCTCGCCACCGTCCTGTTCCTGCCCGTGTTCGTCGTCGGCCTCTATGCCGGGCGGAACGCGGGGTTCGTCACCGCGGCGGCGGTCCTCGTGGTGTACCTCGCAGTGCGCCGGAGCGACCTGGAGGCGGCGGCGACCGCCAGCGCCGTCGTGCTGGCGGTCACCCGCGGGATCGCGTACGCGATGGCGGCGCACCTCGGGGGGAGCGCTCGCCGGCTGATCGACGACGGCGGCGCGGTCTCGGCCGGTGCCGCCAGGTACCCGCAGGCGCGCGCCGCGGCGGGCTCCCGCGAGGAACAGCTCTGGACCGAGCCCGCGTACGCCGCGGAGCCCGACCGCGGCGCCCCGGTGCTCAGCGGCGTCGGCGGGCGGAGCGGCGACTCGTGGCCGGGCGAGCCGACGGCTCCGGTCACCATGTCCAACGCCGGGTGGCCACCTCCCGCGGGCCCGCCGTCGTGGGGCGAGGACTCTCCCGGCGCCGGCGGCCCGGTGGACGACTCGTGGGACGCGGTGCAGCA
This sequence comes from Acidimicrobiales bacterium, assembly GCA_035649455.1. Taxonomy (GTDB): domain Bacteria; phylum Actinomycetota; class Acidimicrobiia; order Acidimicrobiales; family VFJN01; genus ZC4RG19. The sequence continues at coordinate 3,136 of DASRJN010000378.1, read as the reverse complement.
GTCCTGGCGCCGCCAGCACGGCCTGCCCCCGGAGGCGCCGGACGACGACGACACCGGCGGTTGGCCGCCGGCCCACGCGGCCGCCCGGGACGAAGACGACACCGGCGACTGGCCGCCAGCGCACGCGGCCGCTCGGGACGAAGACGACACCGGCCGCTGGTCGGTCGCCGCCTCGCCCGCGGCCGATGCGCCCGGCTGGCCGGCGCCCGCACCGGGCGGCCCCGGCTGGGGTGCGCCCCCGCCCGCCCCGGACTCGTGGTCGCCTCCCGGCAACGGCCGCGGCCCGGCGTCCGCCCCGTGGGACGACCTGGCCGGGGACACCTGGCCCGCGCCCTCGCCGGCCGGCAACGGCCGCACCGGCGCCGACGAGCACGGCCCGGCTACCGGCGAAACCTGGGCCGCGGTGTTCACCGATCCCACCACCGGCCGCGGTCCCGCCACCGGCGAGAACCGCTGGGGCCCCGACTCCTGGCCGCCCGTCCCCGCCGCGGCCCCGCCGCCGGCGTCGCCCGACGGCTGGCCCCGCCAGCCGGGAGCACCCGGGCCGGACTCGTGGCCGCCCACGCAGGCCGCGTCTCCCGATAACTGGCGGCAGCAGCCGGGGGCGTCGTCGCGGGACTCGTGGCCGCCCACAGCCGCGGTGTCACCCGAGGACACGTGGGCTTCGCTGGCGCCGCCGCCGACCGACGACTGGCCGTCTCCGCCCGCGGCGGAGTCGGGCCGCTCCGGCGCGGCCGACCGTGGCTGGCCCGCCGCGCCCGAGCCCGACGGTGGCTGGTCCCCGGCCGCTGGAGGCCGGCCCGGTGCCCCGGCGCCGTCCCCGCCCTGGGCCGCGGGCGTGCCCGACCGGGCGCCGAGCGTCGGGGGCAACGGCTGGGCTTCGGCCGCCGGCCGTGGGCCCGCCCACGACGATGGGCCGGCGCCGCTGCCGGCCGTCGATCCCGAGACCGGACTGTGGACGGCCCGGTTCCTGCGGGACCGCCTCTCAGCCGAGCGCAACCGGTCCCGGCGCTCCCGGCACCCGTTCTCGCTGGTGCTGGTGCAGGTGCCCGACGCCCCGCTGGCCACGCTGCCGTACCGGCGCCAGCTCACCCTGCTGCGCGAGCTCGGCTACCAGTTCGTGGCCGGGGGCGTGGTCGACCACCTGGTCCACGTCCCCGACCAGGAACAGCACTGGTTCGCAGTGATCCTGCCCGACACCGACCGCTCCGGCGCCCAGGTGATCGAGCGGCGGCTGCGCCTGGGCATCGGCGGCTACCTGTCGAGCCGGGGCCTGCGGCTCGACGAGCTGCAGAGCGCCTCGCTGACCGCCCCCGACGACGATCCGGCCATGGCCGCCATCTGGGATGCCCTGATCGGACCGGAGGACGCCGAAGATCCGGCGGCCGTCGTTCCCGAGTACTGATCCGCCGCGCTACCCTCCTTTAATCACATCGGTGTGATTTGTCCACAGGCCTGTGGACGACCAGGACGCACGATGGAGGGAGTTGGACGGGGTGACGGGTCGAGGAAGTTTCACCCACCTCCACGTCCACACCGAGTACTCGATGCTGGACGGGGCGGCCCGGATCGGCGAGGTGGTCGGTGCCGCGGTGGCCGACGGCCAGCCCGCGATCGGCATCACCGACCACGGGAACATGTACGGCATCCTCGACTTCTACAAGGAGTGCCGTAAGCAGGGCGTGAAGCCCATCCTCGGCACCGAGGCGTACATGGCGCACGAGTCGCGCCACGAGCGCCCCGCCCGGCGGGGACGGGTCGACGACACCGGAGGCGACGCCGAGGGCGGCAAGAAGCTCTACTACCACCTCACCCTGCTGGCCGAGACCAACCCCGGCTACCGCAACCTCATCCAGCTGGCCAGCCGCGCCTTCCTCGAGGGCTACTACTACAAGCCCCGGGTCGACTGGGAGACGCTGGCCGACCACGCCGAGGGCCTCATCGCCACCACCGGCTGCCTGGGCGGCCACGTGCTCCAGTCGCTGCTGCAGGGCGACATGGAGGGCGCGGTGGCCAAGGCCGGGCGCCTGCAGGACATCTTCGGGCGGGACAACCTGTTCGTGGAGCTGCAGGACCACGGCCTGGCCGCCCAGCACAAGACCAACCCCCAGCTGCTCGAGGTGGCCAAGCGCATCGGCGCACCGCTGCTCGCCACCAACGACAGCCACTACGTCCACCGCCACGACGCCGTGGCCCAGGACGCCCTGCTGTGCGTGCAAACCGGGTCGCTGATGAGCGACCCCAACCGCTTCAAGTTCGAAGGCGACGAGCACTACCTGAAGTCCGCGGCCGAGATGCGCTCGCTGTTCGACGAGGTGCCCGAGGCGTGCGACAACACGCTGTGGGTCGCCGAGCGGGCCAACGTCGACATCGACTTCGGCAAGCCCGCCCTTCCTGCCTTCCCACTGCCCGAGGGCTTCGAGTCCGACGGCGACTACCTCCGCCACCTGACCTTCGACGGCGCCCGCGAGCGCTGGGGCGCACCCCTGCCGGACGAGGTGGTCGAGCGGCTGGGCTACGAGCTGAAGGTCATCGAGGACATGGGCTTCAGCTCCTACTTCCTGATCGTGTGGGACCTGATCGCCCACGCCCGCCGCTCCGGCATCCGGGTGGGCCCCGGCCGGGGGAGCGCGGCGGGCTGCGCGGTGGCCTACTGCCTGCGCATCACCGACCTCGACCCCATCCGTTACGACCTGCTGTTCGAACGCTTCCTCAACCCGTCGCGCATCTCCATGCCCGACATCGACATGGACTTCGACTCACGGTTCCGGGACGAGATGATCCGCTACGCGGCCGAGCGCTACGGCCGGGACCACGTGGCCCAGATCGTGACGTTCTCCACCATCAAGGCCCGGGCCGCGGTGCGCGACGCCGCCCGGGTGCTGGGCCACCCCTACAGCGTGGGCGACCGGGTGGCCAAGGCCATGCCGCCGCTGATCATGGGCCGGGACACGCCGCTCTACGCCTGCCTGGACCCGCACCCGCGCTTCGAGGACGGCTACAAGATGGCCGGCGAGCTGCGGGAGATGTACGAGGCGGATCCCGACACCCGCCAGGTCATCGACGTGGCCAAGGGCCTGGAGGGCCTGCGCCGCCAGGACGGCATCCACGCCGCCGCGGTGGTCATCACCCGCGA
>DASRJN010000377.1:0-6503 GCA_035649455.1 Acidimicrobiales bacterium | reverse complement strand
ACGCGAGGGGAAACGACGGGTGGCGCGGGCTTGCCATCCTGTCGGATGCCGTCAGCACGGCACCGCCGTGCAACATGCTGCTGAGCCCGCCCGTGGACGTCGAGGCGGCCATCGCGGCGTGCTTCCCGGCGGGGGTGCCCGACCTCACGGGCGTCGACGTGTACTTCGCCGGGGCCACCGCCTACCCCGGCGTGGAACGGCCGCCGGTGGCGGCGGACGTGCTCCAGGCGTTCTGGACCGCAGTGGTCGAGCGTGGGGGAGGGACGCTCCGGGCGTTCGCTCCCACGCTCCTGGGTGAGTCAACCAATGAGTGAGTCAACCGTGAGCGAGAGGGGAGTGAGATGAGTGAGACGACGAGGTCAGGCCCGCACAACGGGGTGCCGGCAGACGGATTGGCGGCCGCGGCGATCTACCTCGCCGACCCGCTCGGGGGCGAGCCGGCGGTCCCGTCGCCGGCCGACGAGGCGGCGCAGCGGGAGGCGCACGTGTGGCAGCGCCTCGCCGAGCTCCAGCACCGGCACCGCCGGCGGCTCGGCCGCCAGCTCAAGGAGGTGGGTGACTGCCAAGCGGCGGTGCGGGGGCTCGGGGCCCGGCTCGTCCTGGCCCGGAGGGGGCTCGCCGCGGCGGTGCGGGACAACGACGCCGTGCACCGGCGGGTGCCCACGCCCCGGTTCGCCTACGACGAGCTCGGCCGGGCGCTGAGCACGGTGGGGCTGGTCGCCATCCTGTCCGTGTGCATCCTGTTCGACTATCTGGTCGACCGGAGCGCACTGCAGGTCCTGCTGCTGCCCTTGAGGGTGACACAGACGTTCGCCCTGTTCATCGCGGTCGTGCAGACGCTGTCGGCCCACACGGTCGGCACGCTCCTGCGCCGGCTAAAGGAGTCGCCCGACCCCGGCGGGCTGCGCCACGAGCGGTGGGCCATGGGCCTGCTCGGAGCGCTCGTCGCCGGCAGCGTCGTCGGGCTCGCGGCGTTCCGGGGCATGAACGGCTCCGCGCTGTTCGGCCTGGTGATGCTGGGAACCGGCGCGGCGACGTCCCTGGTCGCCACCATGGCGTCGTACCTCCATGCCAGCCCCCGGGTGCACGCCGTACGCACCACCGGTCGCGGCGTCCGCCGGGCGGGGAACCGGGTGGCGCGGCTCGGCCGGAAGCTGTTCCGGGCCGACGCCCGGACCGGCGTGGCGGCCTCGTCGCTGCAGGCGACCGCCGCGGCCATCGCCGCCCAGGTCGAGGCGATCTACAGCGCGCAGGGCGTGCGCCTCGACGGCCGCGAGCCGCCGTGGATAGGCCGGGTGCGCCGCCTGGCGGAGGGTGAGGGCCTCCCGGCCACCTGGGGGCCGTGATGAAGCGGGTCCCGACCGCGCTGGCCGCCGGGATCGTGGCCGGCGTCGTGCTGCTGGCGCCCGGCCCCGCGTCGGCCCAGACCGGCCCCCCCAGCTCGGACCTGCGGGTGGTCGCGGCGTCGCTCGAGCTCGACGGGAACGCCGTGGTGGTGGACGGGACGCCCGTCGCACCGGCCCTGGCCTACGGCACGGCCACCCCGGTGGTGCCGCTCGACCCCGGATCCCACGACGTGCAGGTCGGCGATGTCGCCGCCACCGTCGAGGTCCTGCCCGGGTGCACCACGAACGTCGTGGCGGCCGAGCGGCCGTTCGGCACTCCACCCAGCCTCGTAGCCGTCGTCGGCTGCGGGTCCGGACGGATCCCGGCCGGGGCCGCCCGGCTCACCGTGCTGGTGGCATCGGATGAGCCCGGCCTGGTCGAAGTGTCCGTGCCCGGGGCGACACCGGTCAGCGTCCAGCCGTTCGTGGTGTCGCCGCCGCTCCATCCCGCGGCCGGCGACACCGAGGTGACACTGCGCAGCGCCGCCACCGGGTCGCTGTACTCGACGACGGGATTGGAGGTGGCGGAGGGGACCGCCGCGCTGGCCGTGTTCGCCGGCGGAGGGGACGAGCCGTTCCGGCTGTTCGCCGTGTTCGACGGGATCCAGCCGCCGGCCCCGCCGGCCGGCATCGAGATCAACACCGGCCCGCGGCTCTCCCCGCGGGCCGGTGTCCTCCCCGTGCTCGGGGTTGCGCTGGGAGCCGCAGTTCTCATCCACCGGACTCGCGGCCGCTTGCTCCTCGCGCTGCTAGCCCTGGCGACAGCGTGCTCGGGTGTGCCCGCGCCCCAGCGGGATGCCGTGACGCCCGATCCTGGGCCGGCGCCGCCGGTCGCCGAGCACGAGCCCACGCCCGCCGCCGCGCTGGACGTCGGGCTGCCCGACACGATGCCTGAGCCCCTACGGGTGCGCATCCCCGCCCTCGGGGTCGACGCTCCGGTGGTCACCCTCGCGTCCGAGTCCTCCGCCGCCCTGCCCGACCTCCTGGCCGGAGCCGACGTGGCGTGGCTCCAGGGCACCGCTACACCCGGATCGGTGGGGATCGCCGTGCTCGCGGGCCACACCGGGCGGTCCGGCGTGTTCGGACACCTCGACGCGCTCCCGGACGGGGGCGAGGTGTACGTCACCGATGCCACCGGCCACGAGCAGCGCTTCGCGGTCCAGCACAGGGCGGTCTACGCCAAGGGCACCATCCCGGACGAGGTGTGGGGACCGGTGCGCGCCCCCACGCTCGCGCTCGTCACCTGCACCGGCCCGGTGCGGCCCGACGGGCTCCACCGGGACAACCTCGTGCTCTGGGCCACGAATTTCCGCTGACGCGGCCGTCATCGACCCGTCGCCGTAGCTAACGTTTCGTCATGACGGCACTCGCGGTGGACGACATCGACCTGGCCGACCTCGACTGGTGGACCCGGGGGCTCGACGAACGGGCGGAGGCCTTCGCGCTGCTGAGGGCTGAGCGGCCCGTGGCACCCATGATGCTGCCCGGGCTGCCGGAGATGGGCATCGAGGACACGCCCTACTTCTCCATCACCCGGCACGCCGACATCGTCACGGCCAGCCGCCACCCCGAGCTGTTCTGCTCCGGCGAGGGCACCAACATCGCCGACCTGCCGCCCGATTTCCGCGAGTTCTTCGGCTCCATGATCAACATGGACGACCCGCGCCACGCCCGCATGCGGCGGATCGTGTCCCGCGGCTTCACGCCCCGCCAGCTCGGCCTCATGAAGGCCGACGTCGAGGCCATCGCGGCCGAGATCGTCGACGAGCTGGCCCCTCAGGGCGAGGCCGACTTCGTGACCGAGGTGGCCGCCCGCCTGCCGCTGCGGATCATCCTCGACATGATGGGCATCCCCCGCAGCTACGAGCAGTTCGTGTTCGACCGCACGAACATCATCCTCGGCTTCACCGACCCCGAGTACGTCGACAACGTCGAGGACGCGGCCGGCGTGACCATGGCCATCCTCACGGCCGGGGCCGAGCTGGCCCAGCTGGTGTCCGAGCTGGGCGAGGCCCGCCTCAAGGACCCGGGCAACGACCTGGTGTCCGCCCTGGTCGTCAGCGAGGTCGACGGCGAGAAGCTGACGCCCCAGGAGCTGGCCTCGTTCTTCGTGCTGCTGGTGGCGGCGGGCAACGAGACCACCCGCAACGCCATCGCCCACGGCTTGGTGGCCCTCACCGAGCACCCGGAGCAGAAGCAGCGGTGGCTGGCCGACTTCGACGGCATGGCGCCCACCGCGGTCGAGGAGATCATCCGCTGGGCCTCGCCGGTCATCCACTTCCGCCGGACCGTCACCCAGGACGGAGCCGTCCTCGGCGGCCACGAGTTCTCCCAGGGCGACAAGGTGGTCCTCTGGTACTGGTCCGGCAACCGGGACGAGGCCGTCTTCACCGACCCCCACGTCTTCGACATCGGCCGCACGCCCAACGAGCACATCGGCTTCGGCGGCCCCGGCCCGCACTTCTGCCTGGGCGCGCACCTGGCCCGGCGCGAGATGACGGTGATGTTCTCCGAGCTGCTGCGCCGCCTGCCCGACATCCACGCCACCGCCGAGCCGGCCCGGCTGCGCTCGGGCTTCATAAACGGGATCAAGCACCTGCCCTGCGCCTGGGCGCCGGCGGGCTGAGCCTCAGGTTCGGCCCACCTCGGGCGCCAGGGAGGCGTGGTCGCCGGGGACCTCGACGATCGGCTCGTCGCGGTTGTCCCACTCCGTCCGCAGCGCCCGGCTCATGGTGGCGTGCATCTCGTACAGGCACGTGATGTAGGTGAGCTCGAGGATCTGCTCGTCGCTCAGGTGCTCTCGCAGCGCAGCGAACACGCCGTCGGAGACTCGCCCACCCTCCAGCACCAGGGCGTCGGTGTAGGCCAGCACCGCCCGCTCGACCGGCGACCAGCAGTCCGCGACCGGCCAGTGGGGGATGGCGGCGATCTTCTCCTCGGGCATGCCCAGCGCCCGGCAGGACTTGGCGTGCTGGGAGAACACGAACTGGCTTTGGCGGGCCCAGCCGGTGCGGATCTGGCCCAGCTCCCGCAGCTCGGCGGGCAGGGTCCGCTTCGAGGACCGGTAGAGGGCGAAGCCGGACACGCAGTGCTCCAGCACGTCGGGGACCAGCGCGAAGGTCGTCCACCAGTCGCCGGGCGTGCCGGTGGCGGTGCCCGGGTCGGCCACGGGATCCCGGTCCGGGCCGAACATGAAGTCGTACATGGCGGTGACGATCGGCGCGCCGGCGTCGTCCCGGCTGACCTGGCGAAGACGTGGCATCACGTGAAGCTAGCCAGGACGTGTGCCCAGGCGCTGAGGGCCAGGTAGTGGGCCGCCCCGTGCACCACGTCGAGCGAGGCGCCGGGTAGCTGGTCGGCGTACCAGCGACCGAAGGCCGGGGGCGTGACGGTGTCGGCCGACCCGTACGCCAGCCGGACCGGGGCGCGCACCGCGGCGAGGTCGACCGCCAGCGGCCGGGCCTGGGCCTCGACGTCGGCGGCCACGCCGGCCAGGCCCCGGCGCACGGCCTCGACCAGCCCATCGGCCAGCCGGTCGGCGGCGCCGGGGATGACCGCCAGCTCGGCCGTGCTCGCCGCGTCCCGCTGGTCGGCCTGGTGCTCGGCGGCCAGGGCATGATCGCAGGGATAGGGGGCGAGCAGCGGGGCGATGGCCTCGCCCAGCGTGCCCGGCGGCAGCGAGTCGGCCAGCTCGATGATGTCGAGCCGGGCCGCGCCCGCGGCTCGGACGTCAGGGTCGTCGTAGGCCTGGCGGGGGACCAGTCCGGCCACCAGAGTCACCGCCGAGACCCGCCCGGGGGCGAGCGCGGCGACCGCGACCGCGGTCAGAGCGCCTCCGGACCACGCCAGCAGCCCGCACTCCGCGATCCCCAGCGTGTCCAGCACGGCCACTGTGTCCGCGGCGGCCACCTCGGGCCACGCGTCGCCGATCCCGGCCGGGAACGGGTCGCTGCCCCCGTACCCCGCCCGGTCCAGCGCCAGCAGCCGTACCCCGGCCGCGGCCGCCAGACCGTCGTCCGGGTGGCGGGACAGCCGGGAGTCGGGCGTGCCGTGCAGGTAGACCACGGGCACGCCGTCGGGGTCGCCCACGTCGTCGAGGGTGAGCGTGCGATCGCCGGCGGTGACGTCCCGGGTGGTCACGGCGCCGGAACCTACACTGCGTGACTCCCGGCGGTACCGGCTACCCGCCTGAACAAAACCGGAGGTCAATCCCCATGCAATCGGTCGAAACGGCCGCGCCCGCCCCGCCCGACGCGCCATCCCGACGCCAGCGGCTGCCGGCATCCACCGTGCCCCGCCTGGCGGTAGCGGCGGTGGCCGCCTACGCCGGCGCCCAGGTCATCGCGGACATCACCAGCGTGAAGATCGGCGTGGCCTTCGGTCGGGCGGTCGACATGGGCACCTGGATCTACCCGATCACTTTCACCCTGCGCGACGTGGTCCACAAGATGCTGGGCCGCCGCGCCGCCCGCACCCTGGTGGTGTCGGCCGCCGGGGTCAACCTGTTCATGGCCCTCTACCTGCAGTGGGTGGCGCGAGCCCCGAGCCACGAGACCTACCTGCTAGGCGACGAGTTCAAGGCCGTGCTGGGCCCGCTGTGGCGCATCGTGGTGGCCTCGATCATCGCCGAGGTGGTCAGCGAGCTGCTGGACACCGAGGTGTACCACTGGTTCGTCCGCCGGGTGACCACGAAGTACCAATGGGCCCGGGTGGCGGTCAGCAACGCGGTGAGCATCCCGGTCGACAACGCCCTGTTCGCGGTCCTGGCCTTCGGCTCGCTGCCGTTCCTGACCGACGACTCTCTCACGCTGCCGTGGTCCGCCGTGTGGGACATCTTCCTGGTCAACCTCACGGTCAAGTTCGCAGTCTCGGCCCTCAGCCTGCCGCTGATCTACGTCTCCCCCGACCGCGACTGGAGCCACGATCCCGACGACGCCTAGCCCCAACGATGCCTGACGTTTCAGAAGGCAGGCCGTAGCCCGGCGACCATGGGGAAATGCTTCACGTTGAGCGTGGCCAGCTGCGCGCCGGCGAGCTCCGCAGTCGCGGCGATCACGTAGTCGACGACATCGATGCCCTGATGCAATCGCCGGTAACGGCGGAGGAACTGTCCTGCCC
>DASRJN010000376.1:0-3442 GCA_035649455.1 Acidimicrobiales bacterium | reverse complement strand
GCAAGCTCGACACGTCCGACGAGATCAGCCAGGCCGCCGGCCTGATCGGCCAGTACGACACCAACCTGGGCACCATCAACCAGCTGGCGGTCGGCCGCTACGAGGCGCCTGTCACCAAGGGGCTCAGCGAGACCGCCAACTCCGGCTTCTTGGAGCTGGCCCACACCGGCCTGGCCGAGGCCGGGCAGAAGCCGGTCAACGTCTCGGCGTTCCTCGAGTCGACGTCCCGCCGGGAGGATGAGGGCTACTACGGCGTCCGCTCCGGGGTGAACGATCTCATCCAGGAACGGGCCCAGGAGCTGCGTGACGAGGCCACCGCCAGCCAGCGGCTCTACCTGGGCCTGGCCGCGGTCGCCATCGTCGTCGCCCTGCTGGTGACGTGGCTGGTGTCCCGGTCGATCACCCGGCCGCTGCGCTCGCTCACCCGCCAGGCCAAGGAGATGGCCGAGAGGCGGCTGCCCGAGGCGGTCATCGACATCCTGGAGACACCGCTCGGCGACGACGTCAGCGTCCCCAGCGTCGATCCCGTCCGGGTCAACACCCGGGACGAGGTGTCGGACGTGGCCGACGCCCTCAACACGGTGCAGGACTCGGCGCTCGACCTCGCGGTCGAGCAGGCCGTGCTGCGCCGCAACATCGCCGACAGCTTCGTCAACCTCGGCCGCCGGAACCAGAACCTGCTCGGCCGCCAGCTCGACTTCATCACCGAGCTGGAGACCAACGAGACCGACGCCGACACGCTGGCCAACCTGTTCCGGCTGGACCACCTCGCCACCCGCATGCGCCGCAACGCCGAGTCGCTGCTCGTGCTGGCGGGCATCGACCCGCCCCGGCAGTGGGCCGCTCCGGTGCGCCTCACCGACGTCATCCGGGCCGCTCTCGGCGAGGTCGAGGACTACCAGCGGGTGACGGTCCGCGGCGTCGAGCCGGCCACCATCCTCGGCTCGGCCGCCGCCGACCTGGCCCACCTGCTGGCCGAGCTCATCGAGAACGCCCTGGTGTTCTCGCCGCCCGACCAGACGGTCGACATCCGGGGCCGCAACCGGCCGGAGGGCTACACGCTGGCCATCATCGACTCGGGCCTGGGCATGCCGCCCACGGACGTGGCCGCCGCCAACCGGCGCCTGGCCGGGGCCGAGTCGTTCACCATCGCCCCGTCGAAGTACCTGGGCCATTACGTGGCCGGCAACCTGGCGGCCCGCCACGACATCCAGGTCCACCTGGACAACTCGCCGGGCAACGGCGTCACCGCCACGATCGAGATCCCGCACACGCTGCTCACCGCCGAGCAGCCGGTCGCCGACCCGATCAGCCCGCCGTACGGCACTCCCGCGGTGGGCATGGCCCCGCCCAGCCTGCACGCGGCGCCGCCCCCGCCGGCGGCCGCCCCGATCGACCGGCCCGCGCCCACGGCGGCAGCCGCAGCCGCCGCGGCCAGCTCGCCGTGGTCCGGCCTGGACCTGCAGCCCCCGGGCCCGCCCACCATGCCGCTCGAGCCCGTGGCCCGCGGCCCCGAGCTGCCGGCCCAGCCCACACGCACGGCCAGCGGCCTGGTCAAGCGGGCACGGCGGGCCGGCGAGCCGGAGGCGCCCGCCGCGGTCATGCCGGACGGCGACCTGCTGGCCAGCCTGTCCAGCATCGCCGACGCCCACACGGGCGGGCTGCCGGTGTCCCGCCAGGCGCCCGTGCCGTCGCCCGAGCCCATGCCGCCGGCGCCGCTGTGGTCCGCTCTCAACTCGCGCCAGCACCCGGTGATCGAGTCGCACGCGTCTCGCCCACCGACGAGCCGGTCCTGGACGGTGCCGCCCCAGGCACTGCACCCCGGACCGCCGCCGCCCGGGGGCGATCCCCTGTCCGGCGGCCAGACGACCGGTGGCCTGACCCGCCGCGTGCGCGGCGCGCAACTGCCCTCGACCCAACCGCTCAGCGTGCGACGCGCGCAAGAACCCCCATCGCGGGGCGACGGCGGTTATCGTCGCGACGATCACCGCACCGTCGTCGGCCACAGCGGCACGCTGGGGAACGGGAACGGCAACAGGAATGGGCACACGAATGGTCGTGATGGTGCCGGTGCCGAACACGAGAGCAGTGCGGCCAGGAGCGTCTACGGCTTCCTGACGAGCTTCACACAGGGCGTGCAACGCGGCCTCGACGAGGCTCACCGCGACGAGAACTTCCCGAAGGAGAATTCATGACCCTGAGCGACGAGGCCCGCAATTTCAACTGGCTACTCAACAGCTTCGTCGACCAGACCGCTGGTGTGACCGACGCCGTCGCCGTGTCCTCGGACGGCCTGCTGATGGCCGCGTCGAGCTCGCTCGACCGGGCGTCGGCGGAACAGCTCGCCGCCATCATCTCGGGCTTCGTCAGCCTGGGCCACGGGGCGTCGCGCTGCTTCGACTTCGCGGGGCTCGAACAGATCATCGTGGCGATGCGCCAGGGCTTCCTGTTCGTGTCGTCGATCTCCGACGGAAGCTGCCTCGGCGTGGTGGCCACCCGCAACTGCGACATCGGCCTGGTGGGATACCAAACGACGCTACTCGTCGAACGGGCGGGCCAGGTTCTGTCGCCCGCCCTCGTCGCCGAGCTTAAGGCGGGAGTCGTCGCGTGAACGAAGGTCACGACCTGGTCCGCCCGTACATCATGACGGGGGGTCGTACCCGCGCCCAGAGGCGTGACCTTCGAGTTGAGACTCTGCTGCAGACGCGCAGCGAGCACATCCCGCCCTACCTGCCCGACGAGCAGCAGCTCGTGCTCGACCGGTGCATCCGGGCCCTGTCGGTCGCCGAGGTGGCTGCGCACCTCAACCTGGTCGTCGGCGTCGTGATGATCCTGGCCGACGACCTCATCTCTGCCGGACTGCTGGACGTCCACCACACCGATCCGGTCGAGATCGAGCTCTCCATGCTCACGAAGATGATCGAACGGGTCAGGGCCATCTGATCGCCCGGGCCACCGCTACGACTACTCCTACGAGGTTCCGCGCCGTGCAATCCACTGCCGAGAGCGCCGCAACGCGCATCACATCGGTCAAGTTCGTCATCGCCGGCGGCTTCGGCGTCGGTAAGACGACCTTCGTCGGCGCGATCTCTGAGATCGAACCGCTGCGCACCGAGGCGGCGATGACCAGCTCGTCGATCGGTATCGACGACACGCGCCATATCGCCGGCAAGACGACGACGACCGTGGCCATGGACTTCGGCCGCATCACGGTCGACGACACGCTCGTGATGTACCTGTTCGGCACGCCGGGCCAGGACCGGTTCGGCTTCATGTGGGACGACATCTGCCTCGGCGCGCTGGGCGCCGTGGTCCTCGTCGACCCCCGCCGGATCACCGACAGCTTCCCGGGCATCGACTACTTCGAGGCCAACGCCATCCCCTTCGTGATCGGCGTGAACGTGTTCGACGGCGCCCCGCGCTACCCCATCCCCGAGATCCG
>DASRJN010000375.1:0-2107 GCA_035649455.1 Acidimicrobiales bacterium | reverse complement strand
CCGGGCGTGCCCCTGCGGGGAGCGGTGTCATGAAGACCGAGGCACGCACCGACATCCAGCCGTTTCGTGAACGAGTCGGGATTGGGCACGATCGGGACTCCGGACGAGGCGGTCTCCCAGATCGATCGTCTGGTCAAGCAGCCGAACGGCGGCTTCGGCTCGTACCTGCAACTCGCACACGACTGGGCACCGCCGGCCGCGAAATGGCGCAGCTACGAGCTGTTCGCCCGCCATGTCGCGCCGCGGTTCCAGGGACAGGCGACGCCGACCCTCGACGCCAAGGAGCGGGCCCGGGCCCGCCGGCCCGAGCTCGCCGAGAGCAACCTCAAGGCGGTCGAGTTGTCGGAGGCGAAATACGAGACCGAGCGGGACGCGGCCGAGCGCCAGTAGACCTGGCCGCCGTCGCGCTGGCCTGGCTCGCCGGTCAGCCCACCGTGGCCACCCCACTGGCCGGCGCCCGCAACCCGGTTCAGCTCGCCGAGCTGCTCCCGTTCCTGACGCTTCGGCTCGGCGGAGACGAGATCGCCCTGCTGGACCAGGCCAGCGCTCAGGCATCTGACGTCGACCGATGAGTTCCGCTGCTCCCGTCGGTCGGTGACGCCATGAAGCGAGCCGTGGAGTTGTTCACGTTCGAAGCGGTGCGGTCGAGCTCGGCCTACGTCAGCGGGGCCTGGCGCACGTCCAGCGATCCCGACCCCGAGGACGCCTTCATGTCGGGGGCGGTCGCACAGTGGGAGATCGTCGTCACCCGCCAGGCAGAGAGCACGTCGGTGACCGTCCGTGGCCCCGAGAGCCGGGCGACCGCGGCGCCGATCCCTCCCGACGCCGAGTTCTTCGGCATCAGCTTCACCCTCGGCACCTTCATGCCCGCGCTCGACCCGCGGCGGCTGGTGGACCGGTCGCTGACGCTGCCCATGGCGTCAGCCACCACCTTTTGGCTCCACGGGTCGGCGTGGGAGCTGCCAGGGCCCGCCAACGCCGACCTGTTCGTCGACCGGCTGGTGCGCGACGGGCTGCTGGTCCATGACCCGGTGGTGCCGGCCGCCCTGGGGGATCGACCCGACGCCGAGCGCGCGGTCCAGGCGCTCTCGACCCGGTCGGTGGAGCGCCGGGTGGCCCGCGCCACGGGTCTGACCCGGGGGACGATCCGCCAGATCCGGCGGGCCGACCGCGCGGTCGAGATGCTGAGTCGCGGGCTGCCGGCGCCCGAGGTCGCCCGCCGGGCCGGCTACACCGACCAGCCTCACCTGACCCGGTCGCTGCGGCGGTTCATCGGGCAGACACCGACCGAGATCGCATGCTGAGCCCGATGGGGCCGGGGTGTCGCTTTCGTTCAAGACGTTGACGCCTGTCCCGGTCTAGACATGGGCGGTCGCCGCCGGCGTCCCCACACCCTTCCACGACCAGGAGAGACCGCCTTGGGAGCACTGCACGTGCACGAGTTCATCAGCCTCGACGGCGTGATCGACGCCCCCATCTGGACCGCCGAGTACGGCTTCCACCCCAAGATGGGCGAGCGGATCGGCGCGGTCACCGAGCGGAGCAAGGGCATCCTGCTCGGGCGGGTGACCTACGAGATGTTCGAGCCGAGCTGGTCGACGCGCACGGCCGAGGAGGACCCGGGGGCGCCGTTCTTCAACGACACGACCAAGTACGTCGTGTCCGGCACCCTCGAGAACCCCACGTGGCGGAACTCGCAGGTCATCGGGGCTTACGACGCCGAGGCCATCCGCCAGCTCAAGGACCAGGTCGGCGACATGTACCTCAGCGGCAGCGCCACACTGGTCCATTCCCTGCTGGCCGACGGCCTGGTCGACGAGCTGCACCTCTTCGTCTACCCGCTGACCCGCGGAGACGGCCCTCGCCTGTTCCCGGACGGTGCGGCGCCGACCAAGTTCTCCCTGGCCGTGGCCGAGTCCTACGACAACGGCGTCCTGTACCTGAACTACCGCGCCGCCGCCTGAGGGACCCGGTGTCCCTGGCGTGACGCCATCGTCGGTGGGACTGCCGCGTGATCCGGTGACATCTGAGCTGCGGTGCCGTGAGGTGCCACCGGAAGGACGTGCAGCGTGCCGAGGCCTTATCCCCGGAGGCCGCTGACCGCCAC
>DASRJN010000374.1:0-4134 GCA_035649455.1 Acidimicrobiales bacterium | reverse complement strand
CTGGCGTCCTTGGGCGATGCCCTTCGACGCTCCGGCGAACGGGCCGGACTGGTCCGTGAGCACCCCCAGCGTGATGGTGTCGTCGGTCACGCCCGGGCCGGTCTCCAGCGCGGTCGCGTTATCGTCGCCGCTCTCGGCAGTGGCGGACGGGTCGTCGGACTTGGTCGAGCAGGCGGCGGCCACGACGACCAGGACGGCCGCCAGCCCGACCAGGGCGTGGCGCCGAACCAGTGGGACAGAGCTTCTGGACATGGGTTCCTCCTGGAAGGTGTGAAAGCGCTAGGGCCTAGGGGTGGCGGCGGCGACGTTGTCGCCCAGGGCTGCGGCCGCCGGCGACGGGGTGGGCTGGATGGCGCGTTCGTCGGCGGCCCGGGCCAGCCGGCGCCGGGCGCGGCGGCCGAGGGCGGCGAGGCCGCCGGGCTCGACCAGCAGCAGCACGACGATGGCGGTGCCGTAGCAGAAGCGGGCCGCGATGCCCGCGGTGACGCCGCCGTCGGTCGGGGTCTCGCTCACGAACGGCAGGGCGTCGCTGTAGCGCTCCAGCACCACCGGCAGGGACGAGACGAACAGGGCGCCCGCCAGGGTGCCGCCCGGTGAGCCCACGCCGCCGATGACGATCATGGCCAGGTACTCGATGGCCAGGAGCACGCCGAAGGTCTCGGGCACGATGTGGCGGAAGGCCAACGCCAACAGCACCCCGCCGAGGCCGGCGAGCATCGAAGACACGAGGAAGGCGGATCCTTTGAAGCGGGTGACGTGCACGCCCATGACCGACGCCGCCACCTCGCCGTCGCGGATCGCGTGCATGGCCCGCCCCGCTCGGCTCGACCGCAGGTTGCGGTAGAAAACCCACGCCAGCACGACCGCGACCAGGCCGACGTACCACAGCTTCTCCACCCGGGTGAACGGGACCCCCAAGACGTGGAGGGTCTCGCCGGGCACGTCGTCGAAGCTGAACCCGAACACGGTCAGCGGGGGTACGTCGCGCCCGTTGAACCCGCCGGTGATCGTCTCGGCGTTGACCAGCACGTGCTGGCCCAGGAACACCAAGCCGAGTGAGGCCACACCGAGGTAGATGCCCCGCAGGCGGGCGGCGATCGGGCTGAAGAGCAGTCCGGCAACCCCGGCGGCGACGACCGCGAGCCCGACGGCGACGATCGGCGGCAGTCCCCAACCGACCAGGTCGCCTCCCGTCTCCGCCGGCGACGGGGAGGCCATGAGCGTGTAGCTGTACGCGCCCACGGCGATGAAGAACGAATGGGCCAGCGACAGCTGGCCGGCCTCACCGACCAGGATGTTCAGCCCGAGGGCGGCGACCATGGCGGCGAAGGCGAAGACCCCGACCTGGAGCCAGAAGGCATCGAGGTAGAAGGGTGCGACCACCCCCACGGCGAGCGCGCCGAGCAAGGCGAGGGGTACGGGCCGAGTCGTCCGGCGCCGCACCGAAGACGGTGCCGGACGTGTCGGGGGGACGACCCTCGTCGCGTCAGACACGGGTCGCCTCCGTCGCCCCGAACAGCCCGGTGGGCCGGACGAGCAGCACGCCGACCATCACGACGTAGGGCATGACGCTCGAGAAGCCCTCGCCGAGGAAGGAGAGCTGGTCCTGGTATCCCAGGGTCAGGGTCTCGGCGACTCCGATGAGCAGGCCGCCCACCAGGGCGCCACCCGTCGAGTCGAGCCCGCCGAGGATCGCGGCGGGGAACGCACGCAACGCGGCGGCCGACGTGGTCGGGGACACCCCCGGGGCCGGGAAGGCGCTGAGGAACACCCCGGCCAGCACCGCGAGGACCGCGGCGATGAGCCACACCGTGGCGGAGACCCGGCCGAGACGCACGCCCATCAGCTCGGCGGTCTGCGGGTTCTCCGCGCTCGCCCTGACCGCGATCCCCCAGTCCGAGAACTTCGACCAGGCGAAGAACCCGCCGAGCACGACCAGTGCCACCGCCAGTGCGGCGACACGCGTCTGGGGCACCGTGATGCCGAACCGCTCGACCGTCGCGCTCTGCCACGGGTCGCCCACCGGCACGATGTCGATGCCGAGTCGCCGCGTGATCTCGGTCTGCAGCACGACGTCGACGCCGATGGTCATGATGGCGACGGCGACGACCGAGCGCCGCACGACCGGGCGCACGAACACCCGCTCCACCAGCAGGGCCACGGCCACGGCCACGGCCACGCCGAGCACCACCGCCACCAGGAACGGGTAGCCGTCGACGGTGCGGAAGCGCGCCACCCAGTAGGTGCCGACCATCAGCAACCCGGCGAGGGCGAAGTTGACGACCTGGGTGGCCTTGAAGACGATCACGAACCCCAGCGCGATGAGGGCGTACACGGCCCCGAGCGCCACCCCGCTGAGCAGCAACTGCAGGAACTTCTCCATCAGGGCACTCCGATCGAGGGTTGGTCGTCGCCGCTCCCGAGGTAGGCCCGGATCACCTCGGGATCGGTCTGCATCTCGAGGGGCGTGCCGTCGCCGATGACGCGGCCGAAGTCCAGGACGGTCACCCGGTCGGCTACGTCCATCACCAGCCCCATGTCGTGCTCGACGAGCAGGACGGGGATCTCGAAGGCGGCCCGGATGTCGCGGATGAGACGGCCGACGTCGTGGGTCTCGTGGGCGCTCATCCCGGCGACGGGCTCGTCGAGGAGCAGCAGCGACGGCTCGACGCACAGCGCCCGTGCGATGTCGACCTTCTTCTGGTCGCCCTGCGACAAGTCCCCCGCGGGCAGGGCCAGCAGCTGTCGGATGCCGAGAAACTCGGCGATCTCCGCCACGCGTGCCCGGTGGCGCGCCTCTTCCCGCCGGGCCGACGGGAGCCGGAGGCCGCAGGCGATGAACCCCGACCTGGTCAGGTGGTGCCGACCGAGGAGCAGGTTCTCCTCGACCGTCGAGTGCGGGTAGAGGGCGACGTTCTGGAAGGCCCGGGCCACGCCGAGCCCGGCGATCTGGTGGGGCCTCCGCCCGACCAGCTCGCAGCCGGCGAAGCGAACCGAGCCGCTCTCCGGCCGGTAGACGCCGCAGACGACGTTGAAGAGCGTCGACTTTCCGGCCCCGTTCGGCCCGATGACCGCGTGGATCGACGCCGGCGCCACCCGGAACGACACCTCGTCGAGGGCGGTGACCCCGGCGAAGCGGACGGTGACGGACGCGATCTCCAGTCCGCCCGTCGCGCTGGTCCCGCCGAGGGCGCCGACGTTCATCGGACCCACCTGTCGAGGCGGGCGCCCGCACCACCCACGCCGGCGAGCTGTCCGTCGACGCGTGGGGGCGACGCGGCGCCGCCCAGGTACAGCTCGCGGACGCGCTCGTCGCGCGCCAGGTCGTCCGCCGTTCCGCTCAGGGACACGCTGCCCACGGTGAGGACGACGGCCCGGGCCGCGACGCCGAGGGCCATGGCGGCGTTCTGCTCGACGAGCAGGACGGCGGTGCCTTGTTCGTTGATGGCCCGGACGACGTGACCGATCTGGGTGACGACTTGGGGAGCGAGCCCGAGGGAGGGCTCGTCGAGCAGCAGCAGGCGCGGCGCCGCCATCAGCGCCCGCCCGATGGCGAGCATCTGCTGCTGGCCGCCGGACAGCAGGCCGGCGCGCTCGTGACGGCGGTCGTGCAGGATCGGGAACAGCTCGTGGACTCGCGCTCGGGTCCTCGCCTTCTCCGCGCGGTCCTTGCGCCCGAACGCGCCGATACGGAGGTTCTCGTCCACGGTCAGGCGCGTGAACACCTGGCGACCCTCGGGTGCCTGCACTACCCCGGCGCCCACGATGGCCGCCGGGGAGCGGCCGTTCAGCCGGTGCCCGCAGAACTCGATCGTGCCCGCGTCGATCCTGCCGCCGACGCCGCGCAGGCAGCCCGACACCGCGCGGAGCAGGGTGGTCTTGCCGGCGCCGTTGCTGCCGAGCACGGCGACGATGCCGGATTCGGGCACCTCCACCGAGATGTCCCGCACCGCACGGACCGAACCGCCGTAGCTGACCTGGAGACCCCTCACGGACAACACGCAGGTCAGGATGGGAGGGTGACCGCGGTCACGGTAGTTGCTGGTGGAGACCTCCCTCTGGGGGAGTCTCCACCCGGAGACCGCCACCTGGCGGTGGTCCCGCCGCCCGCGCGGGCGCACCATGGCCCCGTGG